>CAZNUF010000043.1:0-7844 GCA_964576125.1 uncultured Ruminococcus sp.
CTCAAAGTCATTACGGGTTTCTTTCTTTCTTCGTTGTTTAATTTTCAAGGTCCTAAATTGTTCACTTTACACAAATTGAAAATCTACTCTTTAGTGATATTTCACACTCTCAATAAGATTTTCTCTTGCGCGGAACATTGTTTATTATAATGCGTTGTTATCAAAATGTCAAGCCTTTTTTTCGATTTTTTTCGATTTTTTTAAAAAATTTTACTTGCTTGTGTTTTTTTCGATTTTATTCGACTTTTGCCACCATATATTGTGTATACGCTTTCAATCTTTTTCATCTTTATATTGTATTTTTCTTATTTATATTATAAAATAGTAATGTAATCTATAATATTTTCGTTTTCGGAGGATAGGTATGAACCAAATTAACCCTTACAGGCGCAACTGCGAGGTTATGCGTAAATTCTTTGCAAAACCGATTTTTCTTATTACAGGTATAGTGCTTTTGATTTTTGTTATTGCAAATTCTGCTTTCAGATTATTATCAGATCAGATTCCTGTTTTTGATTTTATTTCGATTGCAACAGGCATTGCATTTTTAGTTTTCTATTTTAAGGCTCGCAGTAAAAAGGACTTTGTTTCATTCGGAGCACCGACCACACTTATGGACGTTGTTTCAATTATCGGAATTGTTTTTTCGGGACTTATTACTGCTGTTTCGGCTTGTCTTAGTGCCCTGTTTATATTGGTTGTAAAAAATCAAGAAACCCAACACACCTCGCTTGAAAATACTATTATAGACACAATCTGCAAAATCTCACCTCTTATTACGATTTTGGGTATAATATTCCTTATATACTTTATCGGAATGCTGAGAATGACGTTATCGTTCAGGAAAAGCCTTTCGACTGTATATCTGCAAAGAAAAGGCTCGGTTATGTTCGGCGTGATGTCATTTATTCTCGCTGTTGTTTCTATTATATGTTTTACGAGTGCGACAACAATTTATTTAATCGGAATTGATGAATTTTTTGTATCGCTATTACAGGGAATCAATATTCCGACGCTTGTTCAGGGATTGCTTGTGACTTTGATTTTTGTTCTGTATGCAATTCTCGGCTTTATGTACAACTCGTATATCAAAAAGCTTTCAAACTCGATTAAAACAGGCAGGCCTGTGCAGGAAACTACGAACAATACCGAAGGAGTCACTGAAAACAATCCCACGCTGAATATGTGGGCGGAGCCGGAAAACTACAACCAACCGCACCGACAGGCAACCGTAACACGTCCTGTCGAGTTTACTCCGCAGGCTGTTTTCGGCGAAAACAGGGTTGTTGAACCTGAAGCAAAGCCGTCAGGAGTTCACATTCCCGAAAGTGATATGCAGAATCCGTATATGCGAAATTCCGCACCGCCTACAAAGCGATGTGCAAACTGCGGAAATGAAAATCCGAATAGTAATATTTTCTGCGGAAACTGCGGAAGCAGACTGTAAAGCAGCGATATAACAACAAAAGCCGGACAATTAACGTCCGGCTTTTTCTTATGTAATGAGAATTTATCTGGCAAAGTTTTTTAAAAATCCGCCTAAAAGATTTCCTGCCGATTGGATAAGACCTGAATTCCACCATGAGATCATATTCGTCATAACCAACAACACAATTCCTACGCCTACCGTAATAAATGTCGATACAAGGAGAACGAAAACGAAATTGTTTTTTACTTCAGGTACATCTGATTTTATTTCCGTTAAAAGCGTTGTTACTAAATAAACAATTGCAAACAGGAAGAAAAACATTCCCACATAGAATGAGATAAACGCTGTAAGTCCTCCGACTAACAACAATGCAGTAACAGGCACAGAGTGAACAGCAAATTCAATGAACGCATCAAAGAAAGCTTTTTTTGTTTCTGCCTGTTTTACAAAGATTTTTACCGAAAAGAATTTAGCAAAAACATAAAACACTGCTGTAAACACCGTTAAGAGCAACGAAGCAACAAAAACTTTGACAAAATTAAAAACAATTAAGTGCATTGAGCCGTAAAGACAGCAGGTTGCAATAAGAACGCCGATAAAGAAAATTGCAGAAAACAGACCGGCAATAACTAAATCGTTTTCTTTCTTGGCAACGTCTATTGTCTGTTTGGGATTTTTCCAGTAAGAAGTGAAAACAACGGGAATATTTTTGAGAGCCTTAACAAACTTTCCCTCTCCCGCAGGCGTTGCGTTCGGGTTTACCGCATACGGTGAAGCCTGAGGCTGCTGTTGCGGTGCAGTAAAAGTTACCTGCTGCACCTGTTCTTTCTGTGCGTTCTGCTGTGACGCCTGACAGTCGCAGACTGCGTTGTCGTCAAGCTGTTTTCCGCAATATTTACAAAATTTCATTTTACGTTTTTCCTTTCAATAAAAGTTTTTCATTAGTTGGATTTGCGCATATCGTCAATGTACCACTTGCCCCACACTTTTTTCATATAGAAATCTACTGTTCCATATTCAATATTCTTTCCGTAAGTAACATTTACTGTGAGAGTAGCACTATCGCTGAAGCCGCTGTATTCAGCGTCCTTAACTACGAGGTCGAAAGTCTTACCGTTTCTTGCCTCTTTAACCATATTGCCGGCAACTTCCGTTAACAACTCGTCTTCGTTTCCGCTCAATTTTCCCATAGCATTCAAATTAGCAAACGCAAATTTTAACAATGACTGTTTAATGGGAGAATAGCATTCGGCAATTTTTATATAATCACAATCGTTTAAAGCCTTTTCATACATCTCCACCGTATCTTTGGGATCTGCAAACAAGCCTAAAACGTCGACACTTTTTCTGAACTCCGGAGATATTACCGCAGCCGTTGCAGTTCCTGCAACAGAAACTGCAACTATTCCGCCTATTACTTTTGAAGCGATATGTTTTGAAGCTTTTTTCGCAACTGTAGCAGTTGCGTTTGCAACATTGCCCGCATTCGGAGTTGCCGGATTATTTGGCGGTGCCTGCGTATTCGGCTGTGCGTTTTGGGGCGATGAGCTTGTATTCTGTGAATTTTCGGTGTCCGTCAAAGGTGCTTTGCCGTAATTGGCGGCAACAACCTTTGACATATCGGGAACAGAAATATTCTGTGCATTGTTTCTGAACATCCAAACAATGAATCCGAACAGACCGAGACCTGCAATACCGTAAAGCTTTGTACCCTTTTTCTCAAGCTCTTCAACCTGAACCTTAAGCTTTTTCTTGCCGTAATTCATACGGCTTTTTACGGTGTTTTCCGAAATCTCAAGCGACTGTGCAATCTCTTTGATAGACAGCCCCTCGATATAGTACATAAGAAGTACAAGCCTTTGTTCATCGGGGAGGTTGTCAATCATCTCGGCAACAAGCCTTTGTGTTTCGCTGTAATCAACATTTTCTTCGGGAGAAAACGCTGTGCTTTCATCGACAAATTCAATCTCGTTTTCACCGTTGTCGTCCTCGTAGGTCATATCGGAGAAAAACATCGGATTGTTTTTGCGTTTGCGCAGATAATCCCTGCAGGTATTTGACACAATCTGAAAAAACCACGATTTGAATTTTGACGGCTCTTTCAGATTCGAAAGATTGTTAAAAGCCTTTATGTAGGAATCCTGCAAAATATCAAACGCTTCGTTTTCATCGTGAAACATCTGCATGGCGACCTGATAGGCTTGACGGTATGTATCGTTATAAAGCTGATTAAGCGCTTGTTGATCGCCGTTTATCGCCATTGTTACAAGTTCTTCGAGTTCCAATGCTTTTCCCCCTTTTTCTGAAATTTTATGTTATGAAATTTTTACTTTTGTGTAGTTATTATCATTAAGATTAGGGCTGTACTTTTCCAAATCCTTCAGACTTTCTTCTCTGTCCCAAGCAGTACCTGAATTGTAATAGATTAAATCATCTCCGTCCATATATACGTCTTCAAAATAATACTCCGTATATACACTGGTCGTTTTGCCCATAAATATGTCATTATAATTACATTTATAAACAACAACTATTTTATTTTCATAATCTGCACTGTCGTTTTTCTTTTCAAGCAAATATATATTGGAAATAACAGGATTGCTAACATCCATAACATCTTCAATCTCTTTATTAAAAGCAACCTTGATACTTTCGATATTGTTCTTTGCCGATTCTGTGTCTAAAGGTTCATTTGCTTTTATTTCAAAAGTCTTGCTTGACTCTTTAATGAAAATATTTGTGCCTGAAATATGCTGTGCTTCAACATTTACAGTTACCTTATCTCCCGTGCAGAGATAATCGATTGAATCCTCTGAGAGTAAATCTACAGAACCGTAAGATGATGTGTAGTCATCTAATGTTTCGTCCTTTTCAAGCGCATATACATTACCTATGCCGTAGTAAGTACTCGGTTCAAATACTAACTTATGGTCGCCGACTTCATATTCAAAGTCTTTAATGCAGAAAGAAAGATCTCCCTCTTTTATACCTTTTGTTCCGGCAAGATTGTTTTGTACGATATAGTCAAGAATATCAACGTTCTGCACCTTTTCAAGCTTAAGCTTATCCTTTTCAAGCTCATCGGAGATTTTGATTTCTACTGTTGCATCTGTTGTATCAAAGCTGATACCTGCTGCTTTTTCAGCTCTCTGGATTTCCTTGATTGAGTCTTCGTCCTTGTCCCAGGTGAGTTTTACCACTACAACGTCATCGCTCTTAAGATTTTTGACAGTTGCCGAAGTGTTTGTCTCGGGTACGTAAGTTTCGACCTCTTCGGTAGTTTCGGTTTCTTCGGTTTTCTCTGACGCACCCTTTACTTCAACTGAAACGTCGCAGTTACTGATGATTTGAGAAACGGCTGAACCTGAATTTAAATTATTCAGATAAGACTCTATATCCTTGTAATCGTAATCGCTGAGGTCTTTAACCGCTGTGTCCGCTTTATGATTTATATAGTATATTTCTTCGCTGTCTATCATAAAGGTTGCCGAAGCGTGACCTTCATAAAGTGAATATTCGTCAAAATTAACCTTGATATAATCTGAAACCTTTACCCTGTTTAACATAGGCAAAACAAATGCAAAAAGCACAATCAGAGTAATTACAACAACGCCTGTGCCGATTGAGGAAAACATTATTGCTTTCTTTGCTTTGGGCGACATTGGCTGTCTGGGCGGCTTGGGAACCGCTGTAGGCTGGGGCACAGCGTTATTTACCACAGTGTTTGCCCGGGGCGCTGTGCTATTCACAGTCTCCTGTGCAGGTGCGTCAGCTGTATTTACAACAGGTGTCGAAACAGGTGTGCCGCACTTCTCGCAGAATTTTTCTCCTTCGTTCATTTTGTTACCACATTTTTCGCAGAACATAAACATCGTCCTTTCTTTATTATAAAATTTCTGTTTTATTGTAACTTATTTTGTTCAAAAAGTCAATAAATTGTCAAATTATGAAATTTTTGTAACAATATAATTGCTGTCATTGAAATAATCGGTATCTTTTTTAAGGCTTTCAGCTGAATTATAGCTGAGGTAGGAAATTGAAGTGTTACAGCAGTTGATGTACTCGCCGCCGACAAGGTAAACGTCTTTCATCTCAAAACACTTATATCTGTTCTCTATATTATAAAGCGTACTGTCGTATTTGAATATAGCCACTATGTAGTTTTCATCGGCATTTTTACTTTCTATACAATAGATACTGTCAATTGAAACATTATCATAATCAGAAGCATTCTCTGAAATCTTCATTCTGCATCTCTGCTCAACTTCTCCTGTATGTCCTTTAGCTGTTTCAGCGTCAACACCTTCACCTTTGGTTACGGTATAGGTCATTTCACCGCCTTTAATAAATATGCCGTATTCTTCAAGGTTTGTCTCTTCAATAGAAATTTTGACCTCATCGCCTTCACTGAGCCTTGATTTTTCGCTGAATTCAATAGATACCTCTCCGATAGTAAGACCTTTTGATTTGATCTCTATTTCAGAGCCTGATTGATGTAAAATTTCAAAGCCGCTTACTTCCTGTGAAAAGGGTCCAATTCCCACGGAAATAGAGCCGTTTCTGATTCCTTCGGAATACACAAGGTTGTTTGGCTTAATTATTTCGTTAATAATATCAACGCCGGCTGTTTTCTTAACCTCAAGCTCTTCCTTTTTCAGTGCGTCGGCAACCTTAACCTTTACTGTCTTGTCCGATGTATCAAAATGAAGTCCCGATTTTTCCTCAAACGCCTTGATTTCTTCGAGTGATTCCTCGTCCTTATCCCAGCTTACCGTTATGCTTACAGTATCGGTTTCGCTTAAATCTTCAAGACGTGCTGTGCTGATAGTATGAACGCCCTCTTCAGGATTTTCTGTTGCAACAGTAGTTGTTTCTGTCTTTTTTCCGTCCGTCACAGCCGTTACATTAGCATTATCCAGAACAGCGGTCAATTCAGTCCGATGTGTGTCTTTTTCATTTAAAACAGAAGCGTATTCATCGCAAACCTCTGAATAGTCAACCTGAATATTCATTCTTATGTGACCGTCATAAAGACTGGATTCATAGAAATAATAATCAAGATGATTGGTAAGGTCAATTGAATTTCCGCAGCCAGTCATAAGCATTGACGCTGACGCTCCGAGCATTGACATTGCAATTACTCCGCAGATAAGATTTTTTCTTGTTTTTTCAAATGGTTTTTTTGTTGACATAATTTATTTCTCCTTGTAATAAAATTTTTCTTCGGAACGTTTTTGTTCCCTTGTTCATATATATGACGCAGCCGATTTTCAAAAAGTTTTAATTTTTTCAAAATTTTATTTAAAGGATTTTTCGTATGCTACGGAGGTTCTTCAGTTGTTTCCAAATCACCGTCCGAAAAATCACCGTCACTTTTCTGTCTGATTTTTTTCAGTGCCCTCAATATACTGTTGAACAATTTTTCAATAAAATCTTTGTTCGGCTCATATCTTGAACCTGCAATAACTATCAACTTTTTCAGTTTCTCGTCATTCAAAAAAGCACCTCTTTTCGTTGCCTTGTATATTAATGACGTAACAAAATTTAAAAAAGTTTTAGGAAAATAATATTTTTTTGAAAAATTGTAAAAAAATAAAAGGCGGCTAAAAAACCACCTTTTAAAACGACGCTGTAATTGAATATAAAAAGAAGAATGCCCCGAACGTAATTTGCACGTTGAGGCATTCTTCTGGTGCCGGTGACCGGACTTGAACCGGTACGGAGTATTAGTCCGAGGGATTTTAAGTCCCTTGTGTCTGCCTATTCCACCACACCGGCATTTAGTAAAACAACACCGCACTTTATAACGGTGTTGTCTTAAAAATGTTTGGTGACCCGGACGAGAATCGAACTCGTGTTACCGCCGTGAAAGGGCGGTGTCTTAACCGCTTGACCACCGGGCCGGATATGGTAGCGGAAATAGGACTTGAACCTACGACACTTCGGGTATGAACCGAATGCTCTAGCCAGCTGAGCTATTCCGCCGTATTTGCCAATACTCAAAATCAGCAAGATTGATTATATATTATATTTTTCGTTTTGTCAATACCTTTTTTGATTTTTTTCCAAATTGTTAAATATGACATATATTAAATAAACGATAATTTAATGCGGAATTCGGAATGCGTAATTCGGAATTGTGGTCGAGTGGATAGGTTGCAATAATAGAAAAGTTTAGTGCCCGAATTAATTTATATGCGGCGTTGCCGCAGAGATAGTATTATAATATTGTAGCGGCGAACTGTGTTCGCCATATTTCATAAATTGCGTTGCAATTTATGAAACGGGACGTCTGGGATGCCGTCCCCTACGGCTATAAAGGAAACGTTTGTATTTAATTTTGTAGGGGACGGCAGGGATGCCGTCCCGAAACGTCACCTATATATCAACTTAAAATTCGGGCTACAATTTTCTC
>CAZNUF010000044.1:0-7791 GCA_964576125.1 uncultured Ruminococcus sp.
AAAAGCTATCAGATTTTCCGATTGCATTTTCTCAACCGTTTCCTTATAATTATCCTCATACCACCCGATAAAATCAAAGGTAGTATTAGGGTACTCTTTTTTTATCTTCTTTATTGCGTAAAACAGCTCGTCCATACCCTTTTCACGCATTATTCTGCCGACATTCAGGAAATGAACCGAACCGTCATCCTCGGGATATTCACAAAATGCAAATTCGTCAAGATTTACTCCTGCGCCGGCCATTACAACAGTCTGCTCTGCTCTGACAATATTTTCATTTACCAATGTATCACGATTGCCGACATTCTCAAAAAATATCTTTTCAGCCTTATTCATTGAAAACTTGTACATCATTGAAACAAGCTTTCGCATCAATCCGCCGTCAGCCATAAATGCCGAGCCAAGACCTGTAACATTGCAATAATGCGGAATTTTAAGTGACTTACAAGCAATCGAACCGTAAATATTAGGTTTAATCGTGTATGTAATAACCTTATCGGGATTTACTTCTCTGAGCAGTTTTTTATATCTGTTCAGCAGAGAAATATCCTTAACAGGATTCATTCCCCTGCGCTCCATATCCGTTATTATTACCTTTGAACCATACGATTCAAGTGTGTCAATCTCTTGCTTGTCGGCAGGCGGAATTGAAATTAATACCTCATTTCCCAATTCTGCCAGCTTTTTAATAAGCTCTCTGCGAAAAATCCTCAAAGTGTTGTAATGATTCGCAAGTATCAGTATCTTACTCACCGAAAACGCCCTTTACCTTCCTTACAATACCCTCTGCGTTAATGCCGACCTGCTCCCTCAAGTAAGCCTGTGAGCCGACCTCAATGCAGTAAAAATCATCAATTCCTATTCTGTGGAGCTTTGCTTTGCCGCCGCACTCCGCAAGCACCTCTGCAACTGCTCCGCCAAAACCGCCGACAATATTATGCTCCTCGACGGTAAATATATTGTCAAATCTGTTTGCGCAGTCCTCTATTACAGCTCTGTCAATAGGCTTTACTGTCGGGAAGCTGTACTGTTCAACTGCAATTCCCTGTTCCTCAAGCATATCGCAAGCCTTTGTGGTTTCCTCAAGAATTGCGCCCGTTGAGAAAACGGCAACCTTTTTGTTCATATCCTTTGCGTCACGCAATTTATATGCCTTGCCGATTTCAAATTCCTTGATTACGGTGTTCACGTTCTGCTCTCCGCCTCTGCCGAGTCGCAGATAGCAGGTGCCGTCAGTCTGTGCAATCTTTTTCACGGCAAGTGCCGCTTCAATTGGGTCTCCTGGGCAAATTACCGTCACGTCAGGCAACGCACGAAGAATTGCAATATCCTCCGTTGCGTGGTGGCTCATTCCGAGTGAGCCGTAAACATAGCCGCCGCCTACACATATTACATTCACATTTGCATTATGGTATGCGCAGTCGTTGCGTATTTGTTCAAGGCATCTTAATGTCGGAAAGTTACCAATTGAGTATGTAAATACCTTCTTGCCCTCAAGCGCCATTCCTGCGGCAACGCCTGTCATATTCTGCTCTGCAATTCCTGCGTTGATAAACTGATTCGGAAGTGTTTCCCAAAAGCTTTTTAGTACGCCGAATCCGAGGTCGCCCGTGATAAGCTCAACATCCTTATCTTCTTTGCCAAGTTCGATTAAAGTTCTGATTACTGTATCTCTCATCTGTCTTCAACCTCCCTTGTGTAGTATGTAGGATGATATGTTTCAGACACGGTATGTCTGCAATTTTCAGGTTCAGCCTGAGTTTCGGGACAACCGTCGGGTGTGTACGGGTCAGTCACCGTTTCGGGCTTCGTTTTATGAAGTTCGTTTACGGCACAGTTATACTCCCAACCCTCGTGCGGAAATCTGTAGTGCCAGAGAATATCCATTTCCATAAACGAAACGCCCTTGCCCTTTACCGTATGCGCAATCACAACCGTAGGTTTATGCCCGGGATTTGAGGTATCCTTTAAAGCATTTCTCAATTCATCGTGATTGTGTCCGTCAACCTCAATCACATTCCAGCCAAAGCCTTCCCAGCGTTTAGCCATATCAACTTCAAGTGTATTGTTGCAGTAATCAAGGCTCTGCATATGGTTGTGATCAACAATTGCAACAAGATTGTCGAGCTTATAGTGGTTGGCAAATTCAGCCGCCTCCCAGACAGAGCCCTCGTTGCACTCGCCGTCGCCCATAACGACAAAAGAACGGAAAGATTTTCCATCCTGCTTTGCTGCAAGCGCTCTTCCTGCCGCAACGGGCAGTCCGTGACCTAACGAGCCTGTTGAAAAGTCGATGCCGGGCAGATGATGCGACACATGACCTGAAAGTCTGCTTCCGTTCGCATAATGAGTTTTAAGCTCCTCTACAGGAAAAAAGCCGTTTTCGGCTATTGCGGCATAAACCGACGCTCCTGCGTGACCTTTACTCAGAATAAAGCGATCTCTGCCGTCCCATTCGGGATTGCTGCTGTCAAATTTTAATATATCGGTGTACAGTACGCCCATAATATCGGCAACAGACAGTATTGCGCCGATATGGCTTCCGCCCGATAAATGCGTCATTTCAATTCCGTGGCGGCGTATCAGCCACGCAAGTTCTTTGCTGTTCATTCTTTCCTCCATAATTCATCGAAAAACTGTATTAATTCACTCCGAATATTAAATTAATAAATTTTGGTTGACGTTTTAATCGTTTATATATACATAAAAACAATAACGGAATACCCAAACCCACTATAAACATTGCCGGCATTGTTATATACCAGTGCATATGCATTATTCTATTTAAAATCATTTCTGTTACAGCCTGGCAAGGCCATGACATTATATAAATTGAAAAAGTTTTGCCGTCAAGATAATCAAGTATTTTTGAGCCGTTCTTCTCAAACAAAACGGAAAAATATAACACTGAATAAATCATCGGTATTGCAATTACGACAGTTGAAATATTTTTAATCCAATCTTGACAATAATAATTATTTATCGTCATAAATATATAAAAAATAACAGAAAAAGCTATTGAAGCTAACGTAATCGAAAATTTAAAAATTCTTGCTTTATTTTTTAATATAACACTACAAGATAATATTCCAATACAAAAATATAAAAGTTCCAGACATATATCTTTAATCGCTAACCAGTTTGTATTTATCGGAAAAACAGAAATTGCAAGTAATACTGCCAAAATAACTGAAAAAAGCATTTTATTGTTATAACACTTTAAAATCAAGTAAGATAATGAATAAATTATCAGCAAAGTCGGCAAAAACCAGAAGTGTCCCCAGACATTCAATCTAGGATTAAATATAGCTTCAAATACATAATACAAGCTAAATTGTACTTTATCGTCCACCAACGAAGATAATAATATTTTAGGTACAATACCAACTGCGGACAAAACAAAATACGGAGTCAGGAACCTTATAAGTTTATTTTTCATAAAAATTCCATATGGCTTTGTCTTTTTTTCCGATGTATATTTAAACAAAAAGCCTGCAATAAAGAAAAACAACGGCATATGAAAGCAGTAAATAAATGTTCGTATTTGGTCAATTATCACAGGCATATCAGATGCACCTGTAGGGGTAGAATGCCCCAATACAACAAGTATTGCACCAATTGCATATGCATATGAAATGAAATTTAGTTTTTTACTCATTATAATGTACTCCTAATAAACATAACCTGTAATATTACTATGATAAAACGAAGGACATATAAGATAGAAAAACAGTAATAAAACGCAACTATAAACAATTGTTACAATATTTCTTATATTCTTATCAAAGCAGTAATGTAATAAATATGGTATTAATACTAAATTGTATACTTCACAGTAAATCGGTAATCTTCCGATCAGAATGCCGCTTGTAAATACGCCCACGAGATAAAGTGCGGCGGTAATCAACGACATATTAACACAAATTGGTATTATCGGATTCTTTCCATAATAAGGCTCAAGCTTTTGCCTGAATACAAAAGCAATCACCGGTGGTACTGCGTAAAACAATACTCTGATTGGATTTACTCCGTCATCTTCTTTAAACTGTTCTGTAGAGCCTTCATAGGCAGTACCGCTTAAAGCATTCTCAACTCCGTTGAAAAACGGTTCTGCAAAAACACAAATAAGAATAATTCCGATGATAAAAAGACCTATCTTTTTGTCCCACGGCTTACTTCTTACTACAAAATATATAGGTATCATCAAAAGCGCAGTCATATGGAAAGTCGACATCAGCAAAACTGCTATCAAAAACCTTATAAACTTACCGTCTTTTATCCAGTCACAGCACAAAAACAACACCGCAACACAGATAAACTGGCGCATACCGTTCATCATCCATGTGAATGTAAGCATAGTCATAAACAAAAATGCGCTGTAAAAGAAACTGCAGGAATATTTTCTTAAAACGACCATTATGCAGACACCGGATATAATGGCTATGGTCATAAGCCACCATTGGAAGTCTTGTGAAATAAAGCATTTGAAAATAATATTAAAAATATCAAAACCGGGACTCTTACCTTCCCAGTTAATCTGACTCCACGCCGTAGAAAAATCTGTAGGTATAGCCTCAAATCCACTTATGTATGCATTAGTATCTACAAATTTTCTCCTCATACCAATCCAGAAAATAAAATACCCGAACACAACTATCGCATATGCAATCGGTATTTTCTTCCGGATTCCCTGCTGTATATTATAATCTGTGAGCATAACTTCTTCTTTGTGTCCCAAAGAATACACAAAATAAATCAGCGGAACCCACAGAACCATTGACCAATAAATTATCATCTAAAAACTCCAAATTAAGCCTTTGATATTTCATCAAGAATTTTTATCTGTTCATCATCAAGTTTCCAGCCAAAGGCTTCAATGTTTGATTTAAGCTGTGACGGTCTTTTAATTCCGACCAGCACAACTGAATCTGTCAGAAAATCAAGAATAAAACGTATTGCGACAGCCGGAATTGATTTTCCGGTATCATTAGAAACTTTCTTCAAAACCTCAACTATTTCAAGATTTTTTGCAAGCTTTTCGCCGTGGAAATTAACATATATATCTCTTGACCGTCTGTCATTATCTGCAAAAACAGTATTTTTATCATATTTTCCCGTAAGGATTCCCTGTCCGAGACTTCCCCACGTCAAAGGCGTAAGACATAAATCCTTGGAAAGATTTAAAAAATCATCTTCATTTTTTCTGCACGCAAGACTGTATTCATCCTGAAAGCTGACAAACTTACCTTTATATTCTTTTAATTCCGCAACATCGCCTTTATGAATATTAGACAAGCCGTAATATCTTATATAACCTGCTTTTTTTAATTCCTCAAGCGTATCCACAACTTCACTCAAAGGCGTTTTTTCATCCCTGTAATGTATCTGATACAAATCAAGATAATCTGTATCAAGCCTTTTTAGAGTACCCTTAATGGAGCTTCTTATCCACTCGGGGGAATTATCATAAAAAGTAGGCGTTCCTTTCTTTGCGTGTACTCCGAATTTTGAAGCAATAACAGCTTTATCTCGTCTGCCCTTCAAAGCCTTTCCCAATGTCATTTCAGACTGTCCGAGTCCGTAAGTATCGGCTGTATCAAAGAAGTTAATTCCGTTGTCGAGTGCACAATGCACCGCATCTATAAGCTCACTTTCCAGAACATTCGAACCCCAGCCGTAGCCTCCCATAGGACAGCCGCCCATACACATTCTCGATACTTTTAAATCTGAATTTTTAAGCGTTAAGTACTCCATCTTTTTCTTTCCTTACAAATATAAACTTCAATGCCTTTTTTATTACATTCCAGACAGTAAACCAAAACAGCTTTAAATCAGTAGTCAGCGAAACTGTTGCCGCATACTTGATTCGGAGCAGATTTTTCTTTTTCAAAACATATTTTTCATAATATTCGTCAGCATTTTCAGCTCCGACTATTTCATCAAGATTGATAAATTCAATAGAACTGTAATCTGTTATGCCGGGGCGAACCTTTAATATGTATTTTTCAGCACCCTCATATGCGTCCGTATATCGCAAAAGCTCCGGTCTCGGACCTATAAAGCTCATATCACCCTTGATTATGCTGAACAGGTTGGCAACCTCATCAAGCTTTGTCTTTCTCAGAAAATTACCCACTTTTGTAATTCTGCTGTCATTTAAAGCCGTTGTACCACCGCCGATTTTATCGGCATTTTTGACCATTGTTCTGAATTTAAAAATTCTGAACGGCTTATTGTTATAGCCGCCTCTCTGCGCCCTGTAAAAAACAGGAAATCCCGAGTCAATTACTATAGCAACAGCAACTAATAATATTATCGGGAAGAGAAGTATCAAAAAGAAAAGTGACAGAACAATGTCAATTATTCTCTTAAAAACACGATTATATATCCCTTTATACCCTGTAATTACGTTAATATCAACTTCATCTACAGTTTTGAAATTGAAATCCTGTTCTCTCCTCATACCCAACACCTGAACAAAACAAAATTATACAAATTAATTATACCACAAAAATGCAGTAATATCAACACGATTTTCAATATATCGCCATAACCGACAAATTTCGCCGACACTATTTGACAAAGCATATAAATATAATTAAAATATAATAAAATATGGTATTATTCTATTATTATATCAACTTTCAAACAGGTGTCGCAAATGAAAAAAGCACTGAAAATTATTGTCTTATCCTTACTTACTATAGCTGTCGTAACGGCTATATACGGTCTGTACTGTTCAAATACGCTTGAAATCAGGCATTACACAATAAACTCCGACAAAATTAACTCACAAGTCAAATTTGTGTTTATTTCCGATTTGCACTGTAAGGAGTACGGAGAGAAAAACACTGACCTCGTTGCAAAAATCAAGGAGCAGAATCCCGACTTCATAGCCGTTGGCGGAGATATGGTCAACAAATATTCAGCCGACGACCACGTTATGCGTGAGCTTTTGCCGCAGCTTGCCGAAATTGCACCTACCTACTGTGTACTCGGCAATCACGAGCTTACACTTAAAGACGAAATCGACTTCAATAATGACATTGACTCGACAGGCGCAAAGCTCCTTGACAACGAATCGGTAACGCTTAATATAAACGGCGAGAAAATTCTGCTCGGAGGACTGTCGGATTTTCCGTACTACAATGACAATATAAACGAAAAGCTGTTCTGGGAGGATTTCAAGGCAACTCCTAAAGACTGCTACACCATTCTCCTTCATCATCAGCCTGAATATCTCAACGGCACTGTCGACGGTGCAAAAATTGATTTGATTATGTGCGGTCACACCCACGGCGGAGCTGTTCAGATTCCCTTTGTCGGCGGAGTGTTCGCTCCGAATCAGGGATTTTTCCCGAAATACGACAAGGGAGAATTTGAGATAAACGGCATAAAAATGATAGTTTCCGCAGGATTGGGCGACGCCTATCCGATTTTGAGATTGAACAACTGCCCCGAAATAAGCGTAGTTGAAATTAATTAACCCAGCACCTTTTTCGCCGTATCAACGCTTTCCTTGGCGTCCTTACAATAGTAATCGGCGCCGATTTTCATAGCGTAATCTTTTGTCAGAACTGCACCGCCCACGAACACAACGCACTTGCTTGTGCCGTCCGGGTTTTGCAGTTCTTTTGTTTCTCTTATAAGCCTGATTGTGTCCTCCATACTCTTGAGCGTAGTCGTCATAAGTGCGGAAAGTCCAATCATTTTGATGTTCTGCTCAACAGCCGTATCGACAACGAGTTGAGGGTCAACGTCCCTGCCGAGGTCAACAACTGTGTAGCCGTA
>CAZNUF010000045.1:0-2240 GCA_964576125.1 uncultured Ruminococcus sp.
CCCGAGTTTGCACTCGTTATAGAAACCACAACAGCCGCCGACGTTCCCGAAATTGATGAGAATAAACAGGTCTGCAATCTGTCGGACGGTGCAGTTATTTCCGTTATGGACAGGCGCACGATATATGATAAAGAAATGATTGCACTTGCCTTTGACTGTGCCGAAAAAACGAATATCAAGGCACAGTATAAACGTGGCGTTGCAGGCGGCAACGACGCAGGCGTTATTCATTCAAGCAGAAGCGGAGTTAGAACGCTGGCTGTTTCACTGCCTTGCAGGTATCTTCATTCGCCAAACTGCGTTGTAAACAAACAGGACTGCGAAAATATGCTGAAGCTTGTATCAGAGCTTGCCAATAATATTGCAGGCGGCAGATTAAGCAATAAGGAGAACAAAAGATGATACTTTCTGCAAATGAAACGAACGATTTTATTACTTCCATTCAGAAAATATCAAAGAGCGACCCGTTTGCATGCAGGATTATTTCCCTCTACAACAGCTATTCACCCGAGCTTGCCTTTGTTGACTACTGGATGATTGCCGATGAAAACAGCGGAAAATGCACGGGAGCCGTTGCAAGAAGCGGAACAAATTTTATTCTATTTATAACCGATGACTGTGACTTGGAAGAGTTGTCCTCGTTTATGCGAGTAGCAGGTGCTTCAAGTGTACTTTGCAGCGGCAGATATAAGCTTGATTTGTTTGGCAGTAAGAGCACAACGGGCGCAATTCTTGTCAGAAACAAGCCGTTTGAAATTATAGATGAAACTCTGAACGTCATAGAGCCTGATATTAAGGATGTATATGAATTAATAGTAAGGTGTGCATACGAGAATTTCAGACCGCCTGTTTATGAGGATTTTTACGTTGATGTCAACCACAAGCTTCGCCACAATGCTATGAGAATGTACGGCATCTGCGAAGAAAACACGCTTGCAGCAGTTGCAATGACCGTTGCGGAAAGTAGTAATGGTGCAGTGCTCGGTGCAGTATCGTGCGACCCCGAATACCGAAAGCACGGTTACGGCTCAAGCATTGTAAAGTACATATCAAATCGCTTGATTGAGGAAAACAAGGCAGTTTTTCTGCACAGGGCAAAGAATGCAAACGTGTCGTTTTATAACAATCTTGGCTTTGTAGAAACTGACAAATGGAGAGAATATTTTTTTGAAAGGTGATTTTTTGAGTTTTTTTGATATAGACGAAAGAATAGTCCTTGCATCTCAAAAGGCTATGGAGCTTTGCAGGGATAAGCTTGCTGAAATTGACGATATTCAGGAATACAATCAGCAGAAGATGATAAAGGCTTTTCAGAATGCCTCGGTGCGTGAAAGCTATTTCAGCGGCTCAACAGGCTACGGCTACGACGATTTCGGCAGAGATGCGCTCGACAAGGTGTATGCATTTGTTTTTGATGCCGAGGACGCACTCGTAAGGCACAACTTTGTAAGCGGTACTCACGCACTCACAGTTGCCCTTTTCGGAATGTTGCGCCCAAATGACGTTATGCTTTCCGTTACAGGTATGCCGTACGATACAATCCGCTCCGCAATCGGAATAGAGGGCGATTACCCTGGCTCACTCAAGGACTTTAACATTGAGTTTAAAATGACCGATTTAAAGGCTGACGGTACGCTTGATTATGACGCAATAAGAGAGTCGATCGAAAACGAAAAGCCGAAAATGGTGTACATACAGCGTTCAAGAGGCTATAGCACAAGACCGTCGCTTACGTGGCGTGAAATAAAGAAAATCTGCGATATAAGCAAAAAGGAGTCGCCGAAGTCTATTATTATGCTCGATAACTGCTACGGCGAATTTGTTGAAAAGGTTGAGCCGCTTTCAGTCGGCGTTGATATAATGGCAGGCTCACTAATAAAAAATCCGGGCGGCGGAATTGCCCCGACAGGCGGCTATATTGCAGGCAAAAAAGAACTTGTCGAGATGTGCGCTTACAGACTTACAACTCCGGGCACAGGCAAGGAAATCGGTGCAACGCTTAACACCGGCAGAGAGATGTTTATGGGAGCATATCACGCTCCGCACGTTACGGGCGAAGCACTCAAAACTGCGGTGTTTGCATCCGCACTTTTTGAAATTTTAGGTTATGACACAACCCCGAAGTATAACGAAAAAAGGGGAGATATAATTCAGCTTATTATGCTCGAAAACGAAGAAAAGCTAATCAGCTTTTGCGGCGGAATCCAGAGCGGTTCAGCCGTTGACAGCTTTGTTCAGCC
>CAZNUF010000045.1:2340-5194 GCA_964576125.1 uncultured Ruminococcus sp.
GCTGAACATTCGTCAGCCATAATTCCGCCTACACATTCAGGCTTGAAGTTGTACGGCATCTCAAAAAGGTTAGTGATCGTACCGCACGAGCCATTTTTGAAATCATATGCCCCAAAGTAAACCTTTGGTATGTGAGCGTTGATTATTGCCCCTGCACACATCGGGCAAGGCTCAAGCGTAACGTACAGCTCACAGTTCCACAACCTCCAGCCGCCCAGAACTTTGCAGGCGTTGTCAATAGCTTCAATTTCAGCGTGAAGAAGTGCGTTTTTAGCTTTTTCACGTCTGTTTCTGCCCTTTGCTACTATTTCGTTTTCCTTTACAATCACTGCGCCGACAGGAACTTCGCCGTCGTCATAAGCCTGCTTTGCCATTTCATAAGCCGCAAGCATAAATTCATTTGTCATATTCATACTAAGCCTATATTAACTACAGTTTCAATCGAGAATAAAATCATAACAAATAATGTTCCGGGATTGATGAAAAATGCTTTGATTTTTTCTTTGAGTGAAAGCAAAATTATTGGTCCATTCCCACCGGTCTGAATTGATTTGTCGGAAATTCTGAAATAGTTTTTATCTTTTCTGATAATCAGGAAGAATGAAACTAAACCGAGAATACAGAAAACAGCAATCAGAATGAAGTAAATCATCATAAATACTCTGTCGCTGAATACGCCTGTGTTTTGCAGAACATCAAGCATAACAGCATAAAAATTGTTGATAAAATGAATGATGATTGAAGGAAGAATTGAATTTGTTTTGCAGTCGGCATAAGCGAAAACAAGACCGAGGATAAAGGCGAAAGGAACCTGAACAATGTTGCCGTGCATTGCACCGAAAACTATTGCAGAGGCGATTATTGCAAAAGCGTCGCCGAACTTTCGCAAGGTACCCATAAGAGTACCTCTGAAAGCAAATTCCTCGGCAAAAGCAGGCACTACAGCGGTTGATATGATGTAAAGCACGATTTCCAAAGGGCTGTTAGCTTTTGCTGACATATCAAGCGTGTTTTGCAGACCGAAAAATGAAAAGTTAGTCTGAATCATATCCGAAGCAGTATTTGCCACCATTGCAACTGCCATTCCGACAAATACAATTGCCCATAATTCCTTTTGACGGACATAGCTTGTTTTTATAGTGTCCGAAATACTCCTGCGAGAGATCAGAAGGTAAAACAGTCCGGGTACAAAAGCGGAGAAAACAGAAACAAAAATCTCCATATAAAGCATTGCAACAGTGTCAATGGATTTAAACGATGTTGCTAAAAAAGAAATAAAAATAAAGACATAGGATAAAACAAGCATTGTAGCAAAATATGCAAAAACAAAAAATCCCAAACCGCTTGATGTCTTTTTTATTGTACGTGCCTGAATATATTTTAAATATTTCTGCCTGTCAAAATTCGGTGTAGTATTGTAAATCATTAGTTTATCACTTCCATTTTATATATTCTAACATAATAACATTTATAATTCAAGAACAAGAAATAAAGTATGTTTATTCAAAACAGCTTTTTCTCTATAAATTGACACTGAATAATTATTGTGCTAAAATTTATTGAAGAATACAGAATGATAAAAAGGGAGGGGTAAAATGCAAAACGATGATTTAACCGTTGTAAGCGCAAAACGAGGACTGTTTAATCTTAATCTGAAAGAGCTTTGGAAATACCGTGACCTTGTAATTCTATTTGTAAAAAGAGATTTAAAAAATGTATATAAGCAGACGGTTCTCGGTCCTCTTTGGATAGTTATAAACCCGTTCCTGTCAACATTTGTTTTTACTGTTATTTTCGGAATAATCGCAAATATTTCCACAGACGGCATACCTCAATTTTTGTTCTATATGTCGGGCAATATTTTGTGGTCTTTTTTTTCAAGCTGTTTTAACCGTGCTTCGTCCACATTTTTAAGTAATGCCCGAATATTCGGCAAGGTATATTTCCCTCGCTTTGTAATGCCGTTATCGGGAATAATCTACAATTCAATAACTTTTCTGGTTCAGTTTGTAATGTTTGCAATTCTTGTAACGGTGTACGCATTGACAGGGGCAAATGTGCACCCTAACGTTCTTGTGCTTGTTATGCCGTTTATGCTGATACATATTGCGTTTCTCGGTACAGGTACGGGACTGATTATTTCATCGCTGACAACAAAGTACCGTGATTTAAATGTTCTCGTATCCTTTGGCTTAACGCTCTGGATGTACCTCACTCCTGTTGTATATCCCGTTTCGCAGATTCCCGAGAGCTTTCGCTGGGCTATGCTTCTCAATCCCGTAGCCCCTGTTGTTGAAACATTCAGATATGCTTTCCTCGGAAGCGGAAGTTTTGAGTGGTTTTTCCTTTTAATAAGCGCAGCTGTGACTGCGGTACTTCTGATATTAGGTATGATAGTGTTCAATCAGGTAGAAAAGAATTTTATAGATACGGTCTGAAAAATGAGAGAAAATTGTGTTATAAAAACAGAAAATCTTACAAAAGAATATAAGCTCGGAGTAATCGGCTCGGGTACCTTGCGCCACGATTTGCAAAGCTGGTATGCACGAAAAAGAGGAAAAGATGACCCTAATCTGAAAATCGGTGCAAATCAATACAGCGCAGGCGACCGTTTTCTTGCGCTTGATTCACTTGACATAGAAATTGACAGGGGAGAGAGAGTCGGCATAATCGGCGCAAACGGTGCAGGAAAGTCAACCTTTCTTAAACTTCTGTCACGAGTAACTTCTCCTACAGACGGTGAAATCGGGTTTCGGGGAAGAATAGCAAGTATGCTTGAGGTCGGAACAGGATTTCACGGAGAGCTTACGGGCAGAGAAAATATTTATCTCAACGGCGCAATTCTCGGAATGAG
>CAZNUF010000045.1:5294-7748 GCA_964576125.1 uncultured Ruminococcus sp.
AGCGACTACAGGCGTTTTCCCGTTACTGCATTTGTTATTGAGGACTTTTATTCGGGTAAACAGGGTGAAAAAGCGTCAATGCGTTTTAAGATAAATATTGCCCGAATTGCAAGCGGAGGATATTACACCCGCTATGTTTTCTATAACAGAAAAAGTGAAACTCTGCCGTATGAAAGCGTAGAGATTGCGGCAGGACTGCGTTTCCGCAAAAGAATGCCCGAGCAAAACGGCAACAGATGGCAGAAGGATTGGGGAAGCGTTATTATGGACGAAATAGAGCTTGATGATAATAAAAATTGATAAAAATAACGGCTGCTCACTCGGATAATGAACAGCCGTTTATTTGTTGTTTTAATTTGTATTTTATTCAATACCGAGAAGCTCTTTCGATGATTTTACAAGCGACTCGCAGATTGCCTCTGCGTCTGCCTTGTCAGAACCTACAGCAGTAATATAAAGCTTGATTTTAGGCTCTGTGCCGCTCGGACGGATAATAACAGCGTTGTCGCCCTCAAGGTTAAGCGAAATAACGTTTGACTTCGGAAGATTAATGTCGCTGTTTTCGCCTGTCTTGATGTCAGTTTCTTTCTTAAGAAGATAATCGCAAACCTTAACAACCTTATACTTATCAACAGCTTCGGGCATATTCTCTCTGATATTACTCATAATGTCAGACATTTTCTGCATTCCTGCGGCGCCTTCAAACTCAAAGGAGTAGGTTTTGTTGAGATAATAGCCGAATTCCTCGTAAAGACCATCAATCACTTCTGCAAGCGACTTGCCCTGTTTTTTGTAGTATGCCGCCATTTCACAAACGAGCATAGAAGCAACAACAGCGTCCTTATCTCTTACATAGGTACCCGAAAGGTAACCGTAGCTTTCTTCAAAGCCGAAGAGGTAACGGTTTTCTTCGTGAGTCTTTTCAAGGTTTAATATGATTTCGCCGATATACTTAAATCCTGTAAGAACATTTTTAAGCTCACAGCCGTATTTTTCGCAGAGCTTGTTAATTAGCTTTGTGGTAACGATTGTTTTAACAACAACGGGGTTTTCGGGAAGAGTGCCGCTTGCCTTTTTACAGGAAAGAATGTAATTTGTCAGCATAACGCCGTCCTCATTACCGGTAATAAGACGGTAGCTTCCGTCGTAATCCTTTACGGCAATACCCACTCTGTCTGCGTCTGGGTCGGTAGCAAGCAGAAGGTCAGGCTGTTCTTTTTCACAAAGCTCAAGACCTTTTGCAAGAGCCTCTTTAATTTCGGGATTGGGGTAGGGGCAGGTTGTGAAGTTTCCGTCGGGAAGCTCCTGCTCCTTAACAACAGTAACGTCTGTCACGCCGATTCTGTCAAGAATTTTTCTTACAAGCTTGTTTCCTGCACCGTTAAGCGGAGTATAAACAACCTTTAAGTCAGCGTCCTTGCAGATACCGGGGTTAACCTGCTGTTCCATAACCTTGTCAAGGTATGTTTCGTAAACGCTTTCGTCAACATATTCAATCATACCCGATTTTAATGCTTCGTCAAAATCAACAGTCTTGACATCGTTAAAAATATCGAGCTTGCAGATTTCGTCATATACAGCTGTAGCGGCAACGTCGGTCATCTGACAACCGTCCTCGCCGTAAGCCTTGTAGCCGTTATAAGCGGCAGGATTGTGGCTTGCAGTTACCATAATACCTGCCTGACATTTAAAGTAACGTACAAGATATGAAAGTACGGGAGTAGGCTGGAGCTCTTTGGTAATATAAACCTTGATTCCGTTTGCGGCAAGCACTCTTGCGGCTTCAATCATAAACAAATCAGCCTTAATTCTGCTGTCGTGTGAAATAGCAACAGAACCCTTGCCGTATTTGTTAATAACATAGTTAGCAAGTCCCTGTGTAGCCTGACGGACAACATAGATGTTCATTCTGTTTGTACCTGCGCCTATAATTCCACGCAGACCGGCAGTACCAAACTGGAGCGAAGTGTAAAAACGCTCGTAAATCTCATTTTCATCATTTTTAATGCTTTCAAGCTCAGCAATTAAGTCTTTATCTTCTACAGCATTCTTACACCATTCATTATATGCTTTCATAATTTCCATAAAAATACCCCCAAGAATAGTTTTAGGTATATGCTCCGAAATATCCGAAAACCCATATTTTCAGATTAAGCACTAATTAATATACCATAAAACAGTAAAAATTACAAGTTTTATATTGCCGATAATTAAGTGTGACCGCTGTATATTTTAGTTAATTTTCTCAAGTTTATAGCTTATATCATTTTCTTCAACAGAATATCCGCTTGATTGTGCGTCATTATAGAGATTTGTAAAATCCCATTCGGAATCCTTTGGAATATAAATGTATTTCGGGATTTCTTCGTAATTAACCCTGTAGTATGTCTTGAGCCTGTCAACACTTGAAGGCTTTTCTCCCGAAATCCACGCCGACAACGTACCGTATGGGAA
>CAZNUF010000046.1:0-7746 GCA_964576125.1 uncultured Ruminococcus sp.
AAAAAAATGAAAAATTTCATTAAATTGAATGAAATTACTAAAGATTATATATTTAACTTTTTAAATGAAAATAATTTAATTGGGAAATATATTGATATTTTATATGTAAAACCTTGTGCTGTTAAATATTATTTTTGCAAGGTTGATCAGCAAATTAACTCTGAAAATTTAACAATATTAGAAGGTTTTGCTTGTGAACAATCCAATTTAATACAAAAACCTGCATGTTTAACAGATGATGAATATTCATTGATACCAAAAGATTGTATTGGCATAGATTATAATATTTTTTATGAAGTCAATCCATTTCTCTATAAAATATATTATACTATTGAAACACAAAGTAAAAAACTATTAACTGTTATTGAATCATCAAGAATTATGCATATATACACAATTATATTTTCTATTGATGATCTTATTGATATTACAGATATAACTGATATTTTTATAAGATAAATTTATATTACTAACTAATTTTAGATTATTAAAAAATAAATATTATATAAATATTAAAATGACATTATTATCTTTAGAAAAGATTGTAGGTTGTGATGATTACTATATTGATGATAAAACATTGCAGATTTATAGTTTTAAACAGAAAAAGTATACTGATGGCAAACTATTAAAACCACAAATTAATAATAATGGATATATCAGATACCATTTTTTTGTAAATGGCAAATATAAAAAAATATATTATCATCATATTATTGTAAAAATGTTTATAAAATCTGATTATGATTCAGCTAAATATGATATAGATCACATGGACCGTAATAAATTAAATAATAGCATTGAAAATCTAGCAGTTGTATCTCGTTCAGATAATATTAAAAATATGTCAAAATCAAGAACAGGAAAAAAATTTAATTTTGTTGATAATATAGGAAATTATTTAGTAATTAATGAAGAAGCAAAAATTTACTATTCACTAGATTTAGATAGATTTTTTATGTATATTAATCAAACTAACAAATATAAGGAGCTTCACGAACTTATCAGCAATGGTTTTAATTATATTGCATATTGTTATAATAATAAACGTTATAAATTATCTACTACATATTTTAGAAAGAATCTAAATAAAAAGTAATTGTTATCACTCAACTTTTTTACTTTGTTTAATAAAATTATTCACTTTCAAAAACTGATAAATAATCCTTTAAATAAACTCTGTGAATATTGATTTTTTGATCGTTTGTTTGAGGATTGAAACGAATTTCATAATTAATATAGTTGTTATTTTCTAATAAACTGAAATTTTCTGCAAAACTAAAAATGTAAAATCTACTTGCATTCTTCCAGATATCATAATTTAAACATGGTTGATTATTTAAGTCTAATGCTGCTTTAGTCATTGACCATAAGCGGTAATCCGGATCCTCATTCGTTGAATCTGGATCGAAAGAGGGATTGATGTTTGTTTCACCACCTGTTGAAATTTTTAAATATTTTGGACTGATTTTTACTAAATCGACTAAATCGTCTTTCTCGTTTGTAAAGAACATAACAACAAATTTAGGAGAAAAATTAAGAGTATCTGTAAATTTAACACGTTTTTCACTTGTATCGTTACATATAACATTAGTATACGCACGTTCTATTTTAGTGCTAGGAATATTTAATAAAATAGGATCAAATGGTTCTTCGTCAGGACCACATATGGTTTGATCATAATAGAAATCCATGTTTCTCACGATGAAATCATCTATCAAATTAGTAGTATTAGATGAATCATAGATGGAGGGTGCATTATTATACGTGATTTTATCAATAAAATATTTAAATTCATTGAAATACAACTTAGTGACAAAATTTCTTGTTAGTAGAAATGCATTACGTGCGCAAAACCCACTGAGTAACCTCATAGGAACACGAACTTTCCAAGTAATTATTCCACCGTTTGTACTAGTATTTTCATAAGGAAGCTTTTCAATAATTGATTTAAAAACATCAGATTCTTTTTCATTGCTATAAAAATTTGACATGCCATTATAGCAAGGACAATAATCATCTAATAATTGTTTTTCTTTATTACAAAAACAACAATCAAGAACAGCACGATAAAATGATTCATTCATAATATTTTCAGATATATCAATTCCTAACTCCTGATTTGTTTGAGGATCAATAAAACTAAATGATCCGTCCATTTTTTCTATAATACAATTATGTGGTTTTAATAATGATATATTAACATCTTTTTTACCAGACATATCAAGACCTTTTACAATGATTTGTAATGTTAATTCAATGAATGAATTATAGTAATTAATGTATGCTTGTTCGTTTCTCGAACTCGATGTCCAAGGAACAGCACGTGGCTTTGTTTTCAAAGAAATGTAACCTTTATCTATTGGAATACTAACATAATTTAGATTGTGTTTCATTTATTATTATAGAAAAATTATCTAAAATTATTTTAAGATATTACTGTTTCTGAATTAGTAATAATAATATCAGGTTGTGAATCATCATCTTCTTTTTGATCAATAGCTATAACAGTCTTGAAGTTGTTACAACAACAACTATCTTCACATTCACTTTGTATTAATACTTTTTTATTATCTGGTTTGAATATATTTACAATACATTTTCCAATTAATTTTATTATATCAACAATTTTGTTACATATTTTAGATGATTTACTTTCACTATTACTAACACTCATCATTTTTTAACATAAGAAATTATAAAAATAATTTCGCTTTTACTTTGTAAAAAGTAAAAAAGAAAATGAGTCAAATATTGAATGTTACTACATTTTTACATAATGAATCTGTTATTCATATACAATATAGTAATATTATATCAATTAAACATATTCAAATTCTTCACAAATGCAATCATTCACATAATGAAATTATACGAATTAACTGTAATCTACTTGAAAATGATGATAATTATGGATTGATTGGACATATATTCACAAATAGTAAGCTTGATATAAATGATGATGCAATCTATATAGATAAATATACTGATACTATAAAATTTTGGTTGTCAGATAATAATGATAATCCTATAAATATTGATGAAGATATTATTATAAATTTAATGTTATTATTAGAATAATTTTAATATTTTTATTAAAATAATTTTTTTATTTAAAATAATATGAATTTTGCAATATTAAATAATAATACAGTAAAAACATTTAATAATAATGTTATTGGATTTCCTTCGTCAACAAATGATAAATTTATATTAAAACGTGAAAATACTAATGGATCTGTTTCATATAGTTGGATACCTTTTCAACATGTTAGTGGAAATGTTAATTTTACAACAACAAAATATTATACATATATAACTACTGAAAAACAATCTATTAATATTGATAGTAATGATACAGGATTGATTGTTATTGATATATTAATTGATGATATTGCTACATTATGTAATATGAATATTGATGTTGTTATTAATATTAATGATTATCAATATAAAATAACTCCATGGATTAAATATCAACAAATTATTATAGAATCAACAGAATCGTCTATTAATATTAGTAGTAATATTAATGATAACATAATAATGATTGATTGTATTAGAGTTTTGTAAAATTGCTTTTTTTTTTTTACTTTGACCATTAAATGGATTTAAGAATAAAATTAAAAGGCCGTAATAAGAAACGTTTATCAGAAAAATTAATATTATTCAACAACAAAATCTATAAATACAGAAATAATGAACTTATTTATGTAAAACCAAACGATAACAATACATATTTTGATTATACATACGGTAAAAAAACTAATCGATTCTATCCTATTACAAATAAAAGAATTAATAAAATTCAATCTAATCGTTCTGGGAAAAGTACTGCACGTGATAGATTCTTTAAATTTGTAGATGCTTTAAAAAAGAATACTAGATTAACATCTATAAGAAATGGTGTTCATTTCGATGAAGCTGAACAAAAATTATTATTAAATATACCAAAAAATCGAAAAGCTACAAGATTAACATGTGAAAATCCACATTATTTATCAGATTTCTACACATCTTATGAAGATTTTAAAAAAATACTAATCAATGATTTGACTGAATTATATAATGATAAGAAATATAATAAAATATTTATTGATACAAAATCATATATGGTTTATAAAACAACTCAAGATTCATTTGAATCTTTTACAACTATAAAAGATATACGACGTGGTGAATCTGGTTTTGAACGTATTTGTATAAACAAAGATGATATTCCTAGATTTGTTGAAGATTATTTAAATATGATTGAAACTTATTGTATTAATAGTGATTTTGCACGACATAATAATAACGGCCAATCTATATATCAATTTAGTAATATTGGAAAGGTTGAATTCACAATTGTTAAATTAAAACAACAATATGGTGGTTGTAATCTAGATGTTCAACCTTACATGAAATTTACAGCTAGTAATATTCATTGGTTGGATAATCGTATTG
Organism: uncultured Ruminococcus sp.; assembly: GCA_964576125.1. Classification (GTDB taxonomy): domain Bacteria; phylum Bacillota; class Clostridia; order Oscillospirales; family Acutalibacteraceae; genus Ruminococcoides. Next base: position 4,447 of record CAZNUF010000046.1, read on the forward strand.
ATAATAAATGCTTTTTCTGGAGTTTAATTGCTGCTTTAAATAGAAAATATAATAAATTTTATGTCAGAAGAATAACTTTTATTGATTATTATCAAAAATATTATAAAGATGATGTTAAATATTTCAATAATTATAGCTTATATGATATTGATAAATTTATTAATGTATATCCTGTTGATAGAGACAATATCAATCTATTTAAAGAATTAGAAAATCTATTAAATATTCGACTACAAATAATTAATTGTGATGGAACACAAGATAAATTTGATTCATGTACTGTATTTTATAATGGTGATACTACTAAAAATGATTTAATTCAATTAATATATTATACTGATATCAAACAATCTGATATAGGTCATTGGATGCCTGTAGTAAATGAAAAAAATTTAAGAAATATATTGAATAATGGAAAAAAATGGATTTGTCCTACTTGCAAAAGATGTTATATTACAAAGATTGCATATACAAAACACATTCAAACATGTAAAGATAATATTAACAAAAAATATAAATTACAACCATATCATACTTATATAAGATATCGTGATTATAACAAAGAAATGAAATGTGTTGTTTTTGGTGCTTGTGATTATGAATGTTCTTTTAAAAGAACTGATTTATATAATACAACTGAATGTGGGGAACATGCTCAATTATTACCTTTAATGTTAAAATGTTATATTAAATCAGATTTAAAGAATTTAGAAAATTTCAATTCTAAAATATATACAGCAGATGATCCAGACTTTGAAATAAAATTTCTTAATGATTTATATGAATATGGACAAAAATATTTACATGAAGTTCAATTAAATATAGAAGCTCATCGTGATGCTAGTACAATATTAAAACATAAACTTGCTGACAAATGTTTTATTTGTGGGCATGTTTTTGGTTTTGATAAAGACAATAATAAATGTGAAATTGTTGATGAAAATGATTATGAAAAAATTCCTGTTAAACAACGTTCTAAATTTGATGTAAAATGTTATCATCATAACCATCAAACAGGAGAATATATAGGTGCTCTATGTAGTAGATGTAATTTACAAGTAAGCTATAAATATTTAAAAATCCCCATCTTTTTTCATAATTATAGTGGATTTGATTGTATATTTTTACGACAAGCAATCAATCGATGGAATTCTATTCGTGTAAAACAACATAAAGAACCTGTTTATTATAAACCTCTTGCTATTAGTCTTGATTCAGATTTGTTCGCAACTTGGGGTATATTTTCATTTCAAGACTCTTGTAAATTAATGCCAGATACACTAGAAAATTTAGTAGCAAATTTAAAGCAATCTGATACTAATTATAATTTATTTGATTGTGTAAAAGAATATGCTATGACTATTTGTGCTGATATGGGATTTTATGATGTTAATCGTATTATGGAAGTTTTAACACACAAACAAGTATTTCCATATAGCTTAATTACTGATATGTTTTCATTTAAAAACAAAGATAATACACTTGTTGGAATACCTAGAAAAGATATATGTAATGATTATTTAAATGAAACAAATTTCACACAAGCTGAATATAATGATATGGTTAATACATGTAATATGTTAGGTATTGATTCTTTGTTAGATATTTATAAAAATTATCTTGAATTAGATGTAAGATTATTGATTGATGTTTTAGATAATTTCAGTAAAAAAATGATTAAATCTTATACATATGGTCCTATTAATGGTAATGATCCTTTATGGTTTTTTACAATAAGTAGTTTTTGCAGATCAATGAGTACTAAATATACAGAAGCTGTTCGTACTGGTATTATTAATTGTAATTTTAAAGAAAATACATTTGATTGGTCTGATGAAAAAATAAAAGCTGCTTATGAGTGTATTAATAGATATAAACATAGTAATGGTATTAGATTATTAAATCACGGTGAAGATGAATTATATAAGTTTATTAATGATTCAATTGTTGGTGGTATTTCATACTCATTAAACAAATATTGTAAGAAAACTGATGAAATATCAATAATTGGTTATGATTGCAGTTCTATGTACAGTAGATGTTTATGTGAATGGTTACCTTTTGATCTTAGATTTACAGATAAATTTAAATCAATTGATCAAGTAACACAACATATATTACAATCAAATGATTATGATTATTTACAATATTTGTTTGAAGTAGATTTATCATTAAAAGATTGTTATGATAATTGTCAACAAATGCCACCTGTTCCTAATAAAGAACAAACATTAACAGGAGATATAAAATTAAATCTAACACTTAGAGATAAATATCATGTAATAATTCATCAGAATGCATTAAAAACATATCTACAATTAGGTTGCAAAATTACATGTATTTACAGAACTGTTGAACTTGTATGTGCACCTATATTTTATAGTTTTATTCATAATTCATTACAATTAAGATATCAATCTAGAAGTATATTTGATTCAAATCTATATAAATTAGTGAATAATTCATTATTTGGCAGCATGATTATGAACAGTGCCAATTATTCAACAATTAAATATTTAACAGATGAAAAAAAGATTGAAGCATTATTCAATAAAATATATAATATAGCTAATGTTGAAATGAATGATATTGATGGTAGTTTAAGAGTTTCTGTACAGCAACAAAAAATGTGCAATACTCCCCGAATCATTGGTTCAACTGTATTGCATTATTCTAAGAAATTACTATATGATTTCTGGTATAATTATATTGTAAAAACATTTAAATCACCCAAACTAAATTTCATTGAGACAGATAGTATATATTTCAATCATAAAGGAAAATTAACCAATGATTTAGATAATAAATTTATAGGAAAAACAGCAGGAAAATTCAAAATAGAACATGATGATATTATTGAACTAATAACATTAAGATCAAAAATGTATGCTTATAAAACTTCTTCAAAGAAGATTACAAAACGTGCAAAAGGTATTAAAAAAGATTATGTTGATAAACATGTTACATTTGATGATTACAAGGATATTCTTGAAAGTACACAAGATACTATTAAAACAGCTAGTTTTAATCTTATTGATAAGAGTCATAATAATATTACAATCAATAGAGTAAACAAAAAATTATTCTCAAGAGAAAATGGTATTATTGATGATAAAGTTGAAATGATTGACAAATATACAAGCATTCCTTTAAGATAATTGATTGATTGATATTGTTATAATAACAATTTAATTATTTTACTTTGTGATTTAGTGGATATAATTTTATATTTTATGTCCACTAAACTATACCCACTAGAGAATTGCCTATATTGTTAAACATTTTATAGGCTTTTAGTGG
>CAZNUF010000047.1:0-6200 GCA_964576125.1 uncultured Ruminococcus sp.
AACGAAAGCCTTGCAACGACGAACGTTGCGGAGGGCTTGTACATTGCAAAGGACGTTGTAAAGGCAATGCGCTACCTCGGCACAAGGGCAGTTTTCAACACGCATATGCACGACCTTGCAAGGGGTCTTGACAAGGTGAACAGCGAGGTTGAGGGTGACAGCAGGATTGAAAGTATGGTAACGGGCGTTGAAAACGGCAACCGTTCTTTCAAGGTGTTCATAGCTCCTCCGCAGGGCGTAAGCTACGCAAGAGATATTGCGGAAAAATACGGCGTTACCTTTGAAAAGATTAAGAGCGAAATTGACAACAAGCCGAAGAACTGACGTTTGCATTAATCTATACGATTATTACCAAGCTAAAATACTTGAAAAAATTTTAATATATTGTATAATAGAAATGTTATGATAATTATTCGTACAATTCGTACACGGAGGTAAACAATTATGGCAGAGAAAAAGAAGATGGTAGAAGCCATTACAAGCAGAGATGAGGACTTTGCAAAATGGTATACCGACATTGTAAAAAAGGCGGAGCTTGTTGATTACTCAAACGTCAAGGGATGTATGGTAATCAGACCGTACGGCTATGCAATCTGGGAAAATATACAGGCTGACCTTGACCGCAGATTTAAGGAAACAGGTCACGAGAACGTCTATATGCCAATGTTTATCCCCGAAAGCCTGCTTCAGAAGGAGAAAGACCACGTTGAGGGCTTTGCTCCCGAATGTGCGTGGGTAACAGTCGGCGGTCAGGAAAAGCTTACAGAACGCCTTTGCGTTCGTCCGACTTCCGAAACACTTTTCTGCGAGCACTACAAGAAGATAATCAATACATACCGTGATTTGCCCAAGCTTTACAATCAGTGGTGCAGTGTCGTTAGATGGGAAAAGACAACACGTCCGTTCCTGCGTACTTCCGAGTTTTTGTGGCAGGAAGGTCACACAATGCACGAAACCGAGGAAGAGGCAAGAGAAGAAACACTGCGTATGCTCCACGTTTACGAGAGCTTCTACAGGGAAACCCTTGCAATTCCTGCGGTAATCGGCAGAAAGACCGAAAAGGAAAAATTTGCAGGTGCAGAGGAAACCTATACAATTGAGCCGATGATGCACAACGGCGTTGCTTTGCAGGGCGGTACCTCGCACTACTTCGGCGATGGCTTTGCAAAGTGCTTCGGCATAACATACACAGGCAAGGACAATAAGCTCCATTATCCGCACCAGACCTCATGGGGTGTATCAACAAGAATGATTGGTGCAATAATAATGGTACACAGCGATGACGACGGACTTGTGCTTCCGCCGAAGATTTCTCCGATTCAGGTAGCTGTAATCCCCGTTGCACAGCACAAAGAGGGCGTGCTTGAAAAGGCAAACGAGCTAAAGGCGGAACTTGCACAGAAGTTCCGAGTTAAGCTTGACGATTCCGACCACGCTCCCGGCTGGAAGTTTGCAGAGTACGAGATGAAGGGCGTACCCGTAAGAGTTGAAATCGGTCCGAAGGATATTGAGAAAAACCAGTGCGTAGTCGTAAGACGTGACACAAGAGAAAAGTCATTTGTTCCGCTTGGTGAGCTTTCGGCATTTGTTGAAAAGCTTATGGAGGACATTCACAACGATATGTATGAGCGTGCGCTCAAGAATACGCAGGAAAAGACCTTTACCGCAACAAGCTACGATGAGTTTATCGACATTGCAAAGAACCATCCCGGCTTTATTAAGGCAATGTGGTGCGGCGACAGCGAGTGCGAAGAAAAGCTCAAGGAGGTTACGGGCGGCGTAAAGAGCAGATGTATCCCGTTTGAGGAAGAGCACCTTTCGGATACCTGCGTGTGCTGCGGCAAGCCTGCAAAGCATATGGTATATTGGGGCAAACAGTACTAAGCCGAGTGCCTCGGCGGGCAAATCGAGCCTAAAAGTTAGTTTGTAAGAATATAATGGTAGCCCGACTTTTGAGTTGATATAAAGGTTACGTTATGTCCTCATATGTAAAATGTAATCATAAAAGGTGGTGAGAAAATGCCTATCAAGGTTCAGAGTAATCTTCCGGCTATCAAGGTGCTTGAATCGGAAAACATCTTTGTTATGCCAAACGAGATCGCATTAAGGCAGGACATTCGTCCCCTTAAAATTTTGATTTTAAACCTTATGCCCACAAAAATTGAAACCGAAACCCAGCTTTTAAGACTTCTGGGCAACAGTCCGTTGCAGGTTGATATTGAGCTTTTGCAGATGGCTTCGCATACCTCGAAGAACACCTCGCCTCATCATCTGACAACCTTTTACAAGACGTTTCAGCAGGTTAAAAACGAGAGCTTTGACGGTATGATTATCACCGGAGCGCCTGTTGAACAGCTTGAATTTGAGGACGTTGACTACTGGGACGAGCTTTGCGAGATTATGGAATGGTCAAAGCATAATGTCTATTCAACCTTTCACATCTGCTGGGGTGCGCAGGCAGGATTATATTTCCACTACGGAATAAAAAAGCATCAGCTCCCCGAAAAATTAAGCGGTATTTATTCGCATAAAATCCTGAATCCGCATCATCCGCTGATGCGTGGCTTTGACGATACTTTCTGTATTCCTCATTCACGCTATACGGGCGTTGACGAGGAGGATATTAAAAAGCATTACGAGCTTGAAATTCTGTCAGTTTCCGACAAGGCAGGAATTGCCGTTGTGTGCAGCAGAACCGGCAGACAGGTTTTCGTTACAGGACACGCAGAGTACGACAGGGAAACGCTTGCAAACGAGTATTTCCGTGACAAGAACAAGGGAATTAATCCGCAGATTCCTTATAATTATTTCCCCGATGACGATGCATCAAAAACTCCGCCGATGGTGTGGAGGAGCAACGCAACGCTGCTTTATACGAACTGGCTCAACTACTTCGTATATCAGGCTACGCCGTATGATTTACGTGAACTTATTGAAAAATATCCGCATTAAAATTTGTATAAATATAAATAAATTAAGCCGAGAAGGAATGTAAAAACTCCTTTTCGGCTTTTGTTTTTATGTAATATAGTTTTAATATGACTGCAATTTTGCGATTGCATCTTTGGCGTTCTCGGCTTTGAAAACAGCCGTTCCTGCAACGCACACGTCGATTCCGGCGTTTGCCGCCTGTTCAATTGTAGCTTCTCCGATTCCGCCGTCAGCCTCAATCAGCATATCAATTCCGCGTCTTTTACATTCGTCCTTTATTTCCTTAACCTTTGGGAGCATATCAGCCATAAAGCTCTGACCGCCGAAACCCGGTTCAACCGTCATAACAAGCACAAGGTCAATTTTGTCAAGGTAGGGGAAAACTGCGCTTGCCGGAGTGTTTGGCTTGATTACAAGTCCGGGCTTAACTCCTCTGCTCCTGATTTTGTCAATTGTCTTGTCGATGTCGGAATCACATTCAACGTGAAAGGTAATTATGTCTGCGCCTGCATCGGCAAAATCATCGGCGTATTTCAGCGGATTGCTAATCATAAGATGAACGTCAAACGGCTTGTCTGTGTATTTCCTTACGGTTTTTATTACGGGTGCACCGAAGGTTATGTTTGGCACAAAATGACCGTCCATAACGTCAAGGTGCATCCAGTCAGCGCCTGCCTTGTCCATTCTTACGATTTCTTCACCCATTTTTGAAAAGTCACACGATAGAAGTGACGGTGCAATTTTCATTTTAAACATCCTTTCATTGTGCGGTACAATACGTTGGTAAAACTGATAACGTTTGATAATTACTGCATAGGGACGTCAGGGATGCCGTGCCCTACGGTTATACAGGAAAGGCTTACGTAGGGGACGGGTTCTTACACGTCCCAAAACGTTACCGATATATCAAGTTTAAATTCGGGCAACAACGGTTTGATTTAAACAAACCTATCCACTCGATTTGCCTGCCGAGGCACTCGGTCTACGGTTTTTGAATTGCAGGGGCTACGATTGCGGCAATTCCCCAGAACAGTGCGTAAATCAGCACTTCAAGCGAACCCATTACTCCCACTCCTGCATAAAGTGAAAGCGTGGATGCAAGCAGAATACCGATAATAACTGCAATAAGCTGAATTACTATAGCAAGGGAGATGTTGTGCTTAATCTTAACACTTCCCGATACTGCACGTGCAAGAGATGAAATCTTGCCGCCTGTAATGAGATATGACCTTGAGCTGTCCTCGACAGTACCCTGTGCCTCTTTAAGCACGTTGCCGAGTCCTGTCGGGAGAACCTTTATACTGCGGTAGAACAGGTTGTAAAGCTCTGCGATAAGGTCGTTTGTTATGTTGTAGTCGGTTGTCCTGATAAGAAAGCTGATTCCGTTTGTTTCGGCACGCTGAAGCTCGGATTTAAGCTCTGAGTCGGCGTGGTACCTCGTTACAAACATAGCTACAAGCCTGCCTGCACGTGAGAGATATGTTACCTGTCTGCCCTTTGAGGTGTACTTTTCCTCGTATTCAATGCGTGGCGTTTCAACGCTGTATTTTTCCATAAGCTTGCGAGAGCCGACAAGGATTCTTTCGCTGTTAATCCAGCCGACAAGTCCCATTTCGTCCTCGTAAAGCACGCTTTCAACCTCGGGCAGAGTTTCTTTTGTTTCTGCAACAACCGAGTCAAATGCGTTTGCAATCGGGTTTTGCGCCTCTTTTAAAATTGCGATTCCGCAGAGAAGCGACTCGTCAACATTGTAGTCCTCATATGTCTTGATTCCCTCAAGCTCAATTGAGTCGGCAGGGAAAAGCTCGTTTGCGTCAATCATAATTGCGGTGCTGTCGCAGAACTGTTTGATTGACGGATAGCCCGACAGCATTCCTCCGAATGAGAGGAGCTTTTTGCAGAGCTTTCTGACGGGAAGATTAACTGCGAGCAATGTTGAAACAGGAATTGCAACGGCAGTCATAAGTGCAAAAGCGTTGATAGCGTCGGCAAACGACACCTTTACAATGCCGTAAATAAGGGTTATGATGATTGCGGTAACAGTCGTAATCGGTGCAAGCTTTGACGCCAAATCCTCGCTCGGGTCGGGAGCATATGATATTTTAAGGAAGTTTGAAGGGAATTTTGTTTTGTGCTGATATGCAATAAGCGTCTTTTCCGACGCTGTTCCGCTGAGCATCTGATTTGCAACAGATTCGTTGTTGTAGATTTTAGCGGCGTATTTCTGCCCCTTTGAGGTGATGAACTTGAAATTATCCTTAACACGCAGTACCATAAGCAGCTTTCCGAAATTGTTTGCAAAGAAAGCAAGTAGGACAATTACGCAGTAGTAGTTTATGTTAAAGGCGTTCATATCGCCGATACAGAAGAACGAAACGACAGTCTGTATAATTGCCGCAACTCCTCCGACTGCAACGGCGGTGTCGGAATTTCCCTTGATTTTAGCAAGCGGAGTAAGTCCGCTGAGCATTGCAACACGGTTGATAAAGAGTGAAAAACCAACCAAGAGGAAATTTAAAATTGCATATGCGGCAGGAGCAAAAGGAATTGCAGAGCAGATAGCCTGCGGAAACAGTCTTGTAACAACGGTGAGTATAACCGACAATGCGGCTATAACGCCCGAAATCAGACTGCGTACAAACAGCTTTTTGATGTTGAGGTTGAGTTCGTAGAATATGCTTTTTTCATCATCCTCGCCGGTGTAATCCTCAACAGGCTTTGCTTTTCCTTTGGGAGTGTCGTCATCGTCGGACTCGTCCTTTGAGAAAAAGCCGACTACTGCCGACAGAATTTTCTCCTGCGGTGAACGAGTGTCCTCGTTTTCCTCCTGCTCGTCCTCTTCTTCAATTTTAGGTTCGGGACGGATAACGTGAGCAATTACCGACGGATTTTTCGAGCGTATATATTCCTCGTATTCGTTTTCAACGACCTCGGAAAACCGTCCTGCCTTGACGTTGAGAATTTCCCTAGGCTCGTCGGGACGGTAAACGGGAACCTTTGCAACAACCTTTTTAGGCGGCTTTGTACCGCTGTCGTTTTTTATTCCGAAAAGCTGTTCGTACTTGCTTTGTTCGTTATTTTCTTGCTTTTCGGACTCTTCATTCTCAAACTCAATATCAATTGAATTTATGCTTTCAATGTGCGTTTCGTCCTTGAACTGGTCTACCTCACCGAGTACCTCGCCCGAAAAGCTTGTGTTTTCATCGTATTCGGGGGTGAGAGTTACTATTTTGTTTTCCTCGGCTTCGGCTTTTGCGGCGGCTTCCTTT
>CAZNUF010000047.1:6300-7713 GCA_964576125.1 uncultured Ruminococcus sp.
GGTGAGAGTTACTATTTTGTTTTCCTCGGCTTCGGCTTTTGCGGCGGCTTCCTTTTCAGCCTCTGCCTGAGCTTCCTCGGGAGTTTTAACGTCCTCATTACTGCCGTCCATCATAAGTGATGCCTGCATTGTTGCGGCTGTTTTTTCGCCTACAATGGTGTTTGTCGTATCAACTTCATCAAGCGGATTTTTATTTTTCAGCCTTGGCTTTTTATCTGCATTGCTGAAAATCTCGTCCATTTTCGGCTTTGCACGGTATTTCTGCGCAGTTTGTTCCATTTTTTCCTGGTCTGCAAGATAGTGAGTTTCTTCAAGTATGCTTTCTATTTCAAGCTCTCTGAGCAGATCCTGCTGTTTATCCTGTCCTGACAAGAATAACACTCCTTCCTTTTTCAGGTGTAAAACTTTTGCTTACTGCTTGTCCGTAAATTTATCTGTTGTCCATTGCGCTGTACATCAGTATTCCTGCGGCAACCGACGCATTAAGCGAATTGATTTTGCCTTTCATAGGGAGAGAAACAATCACATCGCACTTTTCTCTTACAAGGCGTGAAATTCCCTTGCCCTCGTTGCCGATTACAATTGCACACGCACCCGAAAAGTCGCATTTTCTGTAGTCCGTGCCGTCCATATCTGCACCGTAAACCCATACGCCTCGCTCTTTAAGCTCGTCAAGCAGACTTGCAATGTTAGTAACCCTTGCAACACGCATATATTCAACTGCGCCTGCCGACGCCTTACCGACAGTGTAGCTGAGGCTTGCACTGCGGCGCTTGGGTACGATTACGCCGTGAACTCCTGCACATTCGGCGGTACGGATTATTGCGCCGAGGTTGTGCGGATCCTCAACCTCGTCAAGCACAACGATGAACGGAGCTTCATTAAGGCTTTCGGCGTATTCAAAAATTTCTTCAACGGTTGAATATTCCTTGACGGCGGCGAATGCTATAACACCCTGATGATTTGTGTTGCCCGTTATATAGTCGAGCTTTGTGCGGTCAACCTCTTTAATCGGGATTTGCTTCTGCTTTGCCTTTGCAAGAATCCCGACAACCGCACCGCTTTTTTCGCCTCTTGCGACAAGTATTTTATCAATCGGTCTGTTACTTCTGACAGCCTCGCTTACGGGATTTCTGCCCGAAATAACGTCGGATTTAACTTCATTGTTTTTTTCAGTCATTTCATACCTCAATGAGAAAATTTATTTAATTATTATATTATAACATAAAATTTAAAAATAATATATACTTATCCGAAAAATAATGTCTAAACATAATACATAGCGTCAAGCACAATTGCGCCTGCGTCTATGTTTTTGGGGATTATTCCGTAAAGCGAGGTAGCTCTGTCCTTAAAAATATACATTTTCGGCGGAAACGGTGTAAGACTGAAATAAAATGCCAGAAACAGCAT
>CAZNUF010000048.1:0-7704 GCA_964576125.1 uncultured Ruminococcus sp.
TTATTATTACAGCAATCGTTTTTGCTCTGATTCTGTTTTTTACAACATTCGCACTCGGAGAGTATGCTTTTGCACAGGATTACAGATGTTTCTTACTCTCAAAAACTACACATTTCGGAAATGTAGGCGTTTTTGACAGCTTATATCTTTCAGTGTCGGTGCTGACGGTATTCCTTGCAATTTCACTAATCCTCACGTGTATTTGCAAATCTACAGGTAAGAGCAGCTCGTTACCGATAATACTCATTTTTTCAATAATAATTTTTATACTTTTTATTTACGCCAATAATTTTAATGCTGCAAAAGAATTATTAATCAATCATTATTTATTCAACATTCTTACCTTTGTTTCTGCTGTTGTAATTCCAACTTTCTATCTGATTGCTTTCGGGAGGAGATTAAATGACTAAAAAAATAATATTAGTCTTGCTCTGCATATCATCAATCCTGTTTACCGGATGTTCAAACTCAAAGCAGGTTGACAAGGCGGCAATAGCAGAAACAGTAACAGTAGGGGAAAAGGAAGGTAAAATATGCTACACTTTTTATCTGCTTTCAAGCTCTGATGCGCCTGTATTTACTTCGGTGTTTGCAGATTCCTTTGAACAAGCCTGTACAAAAGCCAAAAAAGATTATGTCCCGAATCTCTCTCTTTCAAAGCTTGAGTTGTTCATTACGGAAGAGAGAGTAATGGATAAAACGCTGAAATCTGATATAAAGTATATTTCCGAAAAGCCGTATTTTTCGCCTCTTATGTATGTATCATTATGCGATGAAAATTTACCGGTAAAATTTGCAAAAGATAAAGAGCTGCCTGAAAAGGCAGAAGAACATATTATTCTGTTAAAAAATAATAACAAGGATATAAGTTTAAATTCTTTATCTATATTCAATAATTTTTATTCAGACAGCAATAAAGAATTTTCTGTTTCATATATTAATTCTGATAAAGAAATAAAAGCAGAACCCTTAATAATTAATGCTGAAAAATGATAAAAATAATAAAATAATTGAAAAATAATTCATAAAAAGACTTTATACCGACCTCAATATGGTGTATAATAAAGATAACTATAATACCCGAAAATTTTAAGGCGGTGAATGTATGTCTGTTGAATTTTCTGTTCCTTTGTCTGATATTGTCAATGACCTAAAACTAAACGAAGTTTATATAGCGGAAAATTACGAAGATATTAATATAACTACTGTTGAAATTAACAGACCGGGACTTGAGCTTACAGGTTATTTTGAATTCTTTGATAACAAGCGTATTCAGGTTCTTGGTAATACCGAGTTTTCATATCTCGGTCGTTTTGGCTCCGAAGCACAGAGAATGGTTATCGACTCAATTTTCAGTTTCGGTCCTCCTGCCGTAATAATCTGCCGTGACATTGAGCCGTCTACAGCAATAATGGAGAGTGCAAAGCTTCATAAGGTTTCAATTTTCAGCACAAATGATAGCACTTCGGATTTGACCGCACGACTTGTTCATTATCTCAATAACGCTCTTGCACCGAGAATTACTCGACACGGCGTACTTGTCGAGGTTTACGGCGAAGGCTGTCTGCTTATTGGCGACAGCGGTGTAGGTAAGAGCGAAACGGCTATGGAGCTTATCAAGCGTGGTCACCGCCTTGTTGCCGATGACGCTGTTGAAATCCGCAGAACGTCTGCAACAACGCTTATAGGTCAGTCTCCTGCAAATATCAGGCATTTTATCGAGCTTCGAGGAATAGGAATTATCAACGCACGTAAGCTATTCGGTATGGGCGCTGTTAAGATGCAGGAAAAGATTGATATGGTAATCAACCTTGAACTCTGGGACAGTGCAAAGGTTTATGACCGAATGGGACTTGATAATGAATATATGGATATTCTCGGCGTTGAAGTGCCGACTCTTACAATTCCTGTAAAACCGGGCCGAAACCTTGCAGTAATTATAGAAGTTGCCGCAATGAACAACAGACAAAAGAAAATGGGATATAATGCCGCACAGGATTTGCTGCGCAGTCTTGGAATGGACGTTGACGAGGTTGCCGATTCACCTAAAACCATAGTAGATAAATGGGAGTAAAACATAAATGAAGCTAATAGCAGACCTTCACACACATACAATTGCATCAACTCATGCATATGCAACAGTTACTGAAATGGCTTATGAAGCATCCGAACTCGGACTTTTTGCAATTGCAATAACCGACCATGCCCGTACAATGCCGGGCGCACCTGGTCCGTTTTATTTTGAGTCACTCGGTCTACTTCCTGAATACCTTCAGGGTGTGAGACTTCTGCGGGGTATCGAAGCCAATATCTGCGATTATGACGGCAATATTGATGTTGAAGCCTCTCTCCAAAGACAGCTTGACTGGATTGTAGCGTCAATGCATACAATTACGCTTGACGGAAAGGCGACAGTTGAAAGGTGCACTAACGCTTACTTAAAGCTGGCGGAAAATCCGAATGTAAATGTAATCGGTCACAGCGGCTCGGATTATTTTAAATACGATTATGAAAAGGTTATACCTGTTTTTGCAAAGAACGGAAAGCTTGTTGAAATAAACGATTCAGCCTTCAGATACGGCAGAGATTATGTCGGAAACTGCGTTGCAATTGCAAAGCTTTGTAAAAAATACGGTGCAAGAATTTGTGTTGATACTGACGCTCATTTTACTAACACTCTCGGAAGAGCATACAAAACGCTTGAAATGCTTGAGGACATTGATTTTCCCGAAAAGCTCATTGTAAACACAAGCGTTGAAAATCTGAAAGCTTATTTTGATGAGAAGAATATTTCATATTGATATTGAGTAAAGGGGTATTTTATGAATAAAAGCGAAATCATTTTCAATCTTGCCGAAATTCTTGGTTGCGAGGCAAGAAGAAATGAGCCAATGAGCAAGCACACGTCATTTAAAATCGGCGGAAATGCTGACGCATATATAAAAGTAAATAATTTAAGCAAATTAAGCACGATTTTGAAAGAGTGTCAGGCTTCAGATGTTGACTATATGATTCTCGGAAACGGAAGCAATTTGCTTGTAAGCGATGATGGAATAAGGGGTGTTGTAATTCGTCTTGACGGAGATTTTCGTAAAATTACGTTGTTAGATGATACAACTATTTTCTGCGGTGCCGGTGCAACGCTTGCTTATCTCTGCAAGTTTGCTCTTAACTGTGGCTTGACAGGACTTGAATTTGCATGGGGAATCCCCGGTACAGTCGGCGGCGCAGTGTTTATGAACGCGGGTGCATATGACGGTGAAATGAAAGACGTAGTACATAGCGTTTCGCACATTTCTCCGAGCGGTGAAATAGGAAGAACCGAAAAGGACGGTTTAAATTTTGGTTACAGAACAAGCGTTTATCGCAGTAACAATATGATAATTACCGGAGTTACCCTCAAACTCAAAAAGGGAAATCCCGATGAAATAAGAGCAAAAATGGACGATTATATGTCACGCCGCAGCACAAAGCAGCCGCTTGAATACCCGAGTGCAGGAAGTGTTTTCAAACGTCCCGAGGGCAATTTTGCAGGTGCGTTAATCGAACAGTGCGGTCTAAAGGGCAAAACCTGCGGGGGTGCTCAGGTTTCCGAAAAACACGCAGGCTTTATAATCAACAAGTCAAATGCAACAGCTAAAGATGTAAGGGATTTGATTGGTGAAATTCAGAAAACTGTTTCAGACAAAACAGGTTACAATCTTGAATGTGAACTTATTATTCTTTAATTAATTTTTGGTGGTTTTATGGAATTTGTAATAATAACAGGAATGTCGGGCGCGGGAAAAACAAGTGCACTCCACGTTCTTGAAGATATAGGATATTATTGCGTTGATAATATCCCAGCCTCATTACTTTCCACGCTCTATTCATTGTGCCTTAGTTCAAAGGACAAAATGATGAAGCGTGTTGCCGTAGTAGTTGATGTAAGAGGCAATGAAAACTTTGAAGATATGTACGCAGAAATTGAAAAGTTCAAGCAGAAGTATAAAAGCGTAAGCATAATTTTCTTTGACGCAAAGGTTGACTGCCTTATTGTAAGATATAAAGAAACACGCAGAAAGCATCCTTTGTCGGAACGTCTTAAGGACGGTTCTGTTTCGGAGGCGGTTGAGTTTGAAAAGGCTCTGCTTATTCCGATAAAAAAGCTTGCTGACTATAAGATAGATACAACATATATGTCAAATAAACAGTTGCGTGAGCGTGTAATGTCAATGTTTATGGAGGACACCTCCCAGAGTCTTACGCTTACGTTTATGTCGTTCGGCTTTAAGTACGGAATCCCGCTTGAAGCTGACCTGATTATTGACGTTCGCTGTCTGCCGAATCCTTATTATATTCCCGAGCTTAAGCACCTTACGGGACTTGATAAAGAGGTACGAGATTATGTTCTAAACAGCGACGAAACGCAGGAGTTTATCAAGCGCACGCTCAATCTGCTCGACTTTTCCGTTCCACTCTACTTAAAAGAGGGCAAGAGCGAGCTTGTAGTCGGAATCGGCTGTACAGGCGGAAAGCACAGAAGCGTTACAGTAGCAAGAACGCTTGATGAACATTTTGTTCAGAAGGGCTACCGTTGTGTTATTCAGCACCGTGATGTATCAAAGAAAAGTGAATAGTAAAATAAAGGGAGGACAAAAGTGTCTTTTTCTTCCGAAATAAAAAAAGAGCTTTGCAGTGCAGAGGTTTTCGACAGAGAGATTCTAAAAGCAGAGCTTTACGGAATGTTGCTTTTCGGAAAGACGTTTTCCGAAAGCCGAATAGTTTTCAAAACCGAAAATACCTATGCCTGCAAGCGAATAACTTTTCTGCTTCAGAATTTATATATGCCTATAATCGAAAAACAGACAGCACTTCGTACAAAATCAAACGATAGCCACCTCTATAAGGTAGTAGTTGTAGATTCTGACGACTGTAAGCGGATTTTCGAGGACTTTGGTCATTCGCATAATCAGGTTACTTTGCGTGTAAACAGGGCTAATGTTTGTTCCGAGGAGCTGTCATCTGCATTTATCAGAGGAGTTTTCCTTTCCTGCGGTTCGGTTTCTGACCCTTTAAAGGGGTATCACGCTGAATTCTGCGTGCCGCACAAGAATCTTTCACTTGATTTGTGCAAAATTCTTTCTGAAATTACCGAATGTGCTTTTACGCCGAAAACAGTTGTGAGAAACGGCAGCTACGTTGTCTATTTCAAGGGCAGTGAGCAAATCTGCGACTTGCTTACATATATCGGCGCACCGGTTAAGGCAATGGAGATTATGGGCACAAAGGCTGTAAAGCTTGTGCGCAATAACGTAAATCGTCGAATAAACGGCGAGCTTGCAAATATCGGCAAGGTAGCAACTGCCGCTGCAAAACAGCTTGAGGCAATTGAAAAAATCAAAAAGAAAAAAGGTCTTGATTCCTTGCCCGATGATTTAAGGGAAATTGCATATTTAAGGCTTGAAAACCCTGAAATGTCACTGCGTGACTTGGGGCAGAATCTAAATCCGCCCATAAGCCGAAGCGGAGCAAACCACAGGATTCAAAGACTGCTTGAATATGCAGAAGATTAATTTTTTTAAAATTAACAGAGGTGTAACTCCTATGAATAAAAAAATGACGTTTGAAGAGGCAAACGCAAAGCTTGAGGAAATTGTAAATAATATGGAAAACAAAAGTCTTAACTTGCAGGAAAGCGTTGAGCAGTACGCTCAGGCTTGCGAGCTTTTAGCCTTCTGTATGAAAGAGCTTGAAAGCTGTAAAGGACAGATTGAAGATATAAACGAGAGAATACAGCTCATTAAAAATGGGGACGGTGATTTAGTTGAAAACTGATTATATTTCTATTACAGAAAAATATCTTTTTGATTTTCTGCCTGACTTGAATTGTAAGGAAAAAAAGCTCATTGAATCAATGAAGTACAGCCTTGAAGCAGGCGGAAAGCGTGTGCGTCCCTGCCTTGTTTTTGAGTTTGCAAATCTTTGCGGCGAAAAGCTTGAAAAAGCGGCTCCTTTTGCGTGTGCTGTTGAGATGATTCATACATATTCGCTTATTCACGATGATTTGCCCTGTATGGATGATGACGATTTAAGACGGGGAAAGCCGTCAAATCATATAGTATACGGAGAAGATACTGCCTTGCTTGCAGGAGATGCACTTCAGACGCTTGCGTTTGAAATTATAAGTAGTGACAAAACTGCCGAGCTTATTGGCGACAAAGCCTGCCGCAAAGGAGTAAGTACGCTTGCAAAATACGCCGGAGCAGTAGGAATGGTGGGCGGTCAGGTTATTGACCTTATGAGTGAAAACACCAACGCTCCGATAGAAACCCTGCGTGAAATGGACTATAAAAAAACAGCCTGTCTTATAAAAGCGGCTTGCGAGCTCGGCTGTATTTGCGCAGGCGCAGATGAAAAATATATAAAAGCCGCCTCTGAATACGGCGAGTGCATAGGTATTGCATTTCAGATTCAGGACGACATTCTTGATGTAACCTCGTCAAATGAGGAACTCGGAAAGCCTGTAGGCAGTGATATGGAGAACAGTAAATCCACATACGTTTCACTTCTCGGCATAGAGAAATGCCGTGAGCTTGTTGACGAGCTTACTGAAAAGGCTTTAAAGTCGCTTGAAGTATTCAGCAGTGATATTAGCAGCCTTTCTGATTTTGCACGTCAGCTTGCCTGTCGTAAAAAATAAGGTTTATTATAATTAACTACAGGAAATGGTAATTAACTATGGGTGAATATAAACTTCTTTCAAAAATTAAATCACCTAATGATGTAAAACGCTTAAATGAGGACGATATTCCAAAGCTTTGTACAGAAATACGTGAAAAACTGGTAGAAACCGTATCTGTAAACGGAGGTCATCTTTCGCCGAATCTCGGAGTTGTGGAGCTTACAGTAGCTCTTCACAGAAGCTTTAATTTCCCGAAAGACAGCATTGTATGGGATGTCGGACACCAAAGCTATACGCATAAATTACTTACAGGAAGATACGAAAGCTTTGACACCCTTCGCCAAAAGGGCGGCATTTCAGGCTTTCCGAAAAGGTCGGAAAGTAAGTATGACGACTTTAACACAGGTCACAGCAGTACATCAATTTCAGCGGCATTCGGAATTGCAAATGCAAAGCTTTTAAACGGTGACAACAGTCACACTATTGCTGTAATAGGCGATGGTTCGTTTACTGGTGGACTTGCATTTGAAGCAATGAATAACGCAGGACGTTTTAACAAGAATTTCATTGTCGTACTGAATGATAATAAAATGTCAATCTCAAAAAACGTCGGTGCCTTTCCACGCTATCTCACAACCGTCAGAATACAGCCTTGGTATATAAGGGTTAAGAAGAACACCGAAAGACTCCTTTCGAAAATCCCTCTCATAGGTAAGCCGATTAAATCGTTCTTGCGGCGTGGAAAGTCAAGAATAAAAAACCTCGTATATAAAAACACCCTGTTTGACTGCTTTGGATTTACTTATTTAGGCCCGATTGACGGTCACAACGTCGAGGAACTTGAAAATGCTTTTGCAGCGGCAAAGAAAATTAACGCTCCTGTAATGATACACGTTGTCACAAAGAAGGGAAAAGGTTATCAGCCTGCCGAAGAGAATCCCGGCGAGTTTCACGGAATAGGTCAGTTTGATATTGATTCAGGCGAGCCGATTTCAAGTCACAAGGGCTTTTCCTCTGTTTTTGGTAAGACAATGTGCGAC
>CAZNUF010000049.1:0-5203 GCA_964576125.1 uncultured Ruminococcus sp.
CTTTCTTTGTCTTTCAACTCCTCGGTGATATAGGGAGGAAGAGGCATCTGACCGATTCTGTCAAGAGCTGCAAAAAAATTATCCTCGCACTCAAAGTCGACAATTCTGTTACCGTCGTCCTTAACTTCTTCAACTGTTGCAGTTATTATTCCGTCGCCAAAGCTGAATTTTGCACCTTCACGTGCTTTTTTGCCGGGTTTGCAAAGAGTTTCCCACTTGTTTCCACTGATTTGCTTTAGTAATAAAAATTCAACTTTTGCACCCGTTTCGTCCTTTATTCCGAAAATTCTTGCAGGCAGAACTCTTGAATCGTTGCACACAAGCAAATCACCGGGATTAAGATAATCAATTATGTCGTAAAAATGCCTGTGCTCAATATTTCCGCTTTCACGTCCGAGCACAAGAAGTCTTGAACTGTCCCTCGGTTCAAGCGGAGTCTGAGCAATAAGCTCTTTTGGTAAATCATAGTAAAAGTCGCTTGTTTTCATTGTATCCTCACTTCGTATAATAAAATTTCTTAAATTGTTAGCAGTAAAATAATTGACAATGACAACGTAAAATGGTATATTATAATTTAATAATAGGTAGTGTGTCTGTTCATTTGACACGGTGTTTTTAACACACTGTTTCTATAATATAATATTTATTCGAATAAGGCAACTGCTTTTTTAAAATTTGTTTAATTCGGAGGAATTATTGTGAAAAAGTACAAAGTAGGTATTATCGGAGCTACGGGTATGGTAGGTCAGCGTTTTGCACTGTTACTTGAAAATCACCCGTGGTTTGAGGTTACTGCACTTGCAGCAAGCGCAAGAAGCGCAGGCAAAACATATGGCGAAACTGTCGAGGGCAGATGGCATATGACTGCAGAACTCCCCGAAAAATATAAAGATATGGTTATTCTCAACGCAGAAAATGTTGAAGAGGTTGCTTCAAAGGTTGACTTCTGCTTCTGTGCCGTAAATATGAAAAAAGACGAAATCAGAGCACTTGAGGAAAAATACGCAAAAGCCGAGTGCCCGATTGTTTCAAATAACTCTGCACACCGTTTCACAGAGGATGTACCTATGGTAATCCCCGAAATCAACGCAGACCATATTAAAATCATTGAAGCGCAGAGAAAACGCCTTGGAACAAAAAGAGGCTTTGTTGCAGTTAAGTCAAACTGCTCGCTTCAGAGCTACGTTCCTGCAATCAACCCCTTAAAGGAGCTTGGCGTTAATAAGGTGCTCGCCTGCACATATCAGGCAATTTCGGGCGCAGGCAAAACTTTCAAAACTTGGCCTGAAATGATTGATAACGTAATCCCGTACATCGGCGGCGAGGAAGAAAAATCCGAAAAAGAGCCGCTTAAAATTTGGGGACATATCGAGGGTGACAAAATTGTCAACACAGATGATATTGCAATTACATCGCAGTGTATCCGTGTACCCGTTTCCGACGGTCACACAGCCGCTGTATTTATGTCATTCAAGGACGGCGTAAAGAAACCATCTGTTGATGAGATTATCAATATATGGGAAAATTATAAAGGTAGAGCACAGGAGCTTGAGCTTCCCAGTGCTCCCAAACAGTTCTTACATTACTTCACTGAGCCTGACCGTCCTCAGATTAAGTCAGAGAGAAATCTTGAAAACGGTATGGCTGTGTCTGTGGGCAGACTAAGAGAAGATACACAGTACGATTATAAATTTGTTTGTATGTCACACAACACATTAAGAGGCGCAGCAGGCGGTGCAGTTCTTCTTGCCGAGCTTCTGTGTGCAGAAGGCTACATGGATTAATTATGGAGGTAAACTATGGCTAACCACATTTTCACCGGTTCAGGCGTTGCTATTATTACGCCTATGAATTCTGACGGAAGTGTAAACTATGACGTTCTCGGACAGCTTCTTGAATTTCATGTTGAAAACGGTACTGATGCTATTATTGCTTGCGGTACTACGGGTGAAGCGGCTACTCTTTCTGAAAAGGAGCATTGCGAAGTGCTTTCCTTTGTAGCCGAGAAGATTAACGGAAGAATCCCCGTTATTGCAGGTACGGGCAGTAACGACACATCAACGGCAGTTATGCTTTCAAAGTCAGCACAAAAGACAGGAGCAGATGCGCTTCTGTGCGTAACTCCCTACTACAATAAAACTTCACAGGCAGGTCTTATAAAGCACTTTAACGTAATTGCAGATTCTGCTGATTTGCCGATTATTCTTTATAATGTTCCGTCAAGAACAGGCTGTAACATTCAGCCAAAGACCTATCAGGAGCTTTGTAAGCATGAGAGAATTGTTGCGGCAAAGGAAGCAAGCGGCAACATTTCACAGGTTGCATTAATCCGTTCTCTTTGCGGAGATAAGCTTGATATCTATTCAGGTAACGATGACCAGACTGTACCGTTTATGTCACTCGGAGCACTTGGTGTAATTTCTGTTTTTGCAAATATCTGCCCTGCCGAGATGCACAAAATCTGTCAGCTTTGCCTTGAAAATAACTTTGCAGAGGCTCAGAAGCTTCATTTCCATTACCTTGAGCTTATGAACGTATTGTTCAGCGACGTTAACCCGATTCCGATTAAGACAGCTATGAATCTTTTCGGATATGACGTAGGTGAGTGCAGACTGCCGCTTGTTCCTATGAGCGTTTCAGGCTATCATGACCTCAAGGATTGTCTTGCAAAGTATGATTTGCTCGGCAAACACGTTAATGTTAATTGATTATTGAATTTCTATTTTTTAGTAATACCGCACACATCCTGTGCGGTATTACTTTACTTAAAGGGGAAGTAAAAATGGTAAATATCGGAATTGTCGGATGTAACGGCAAAATGGGACATTTTGTAGCAGACGCAGTAGCACAGAATCCCGAAACAAAAGCATTTTTCGGAGTAGACGCTTTCGGAGAAAGCAATTATAATTTTCCTGTTTTCAGGAATTTCAGCGAGATTAAGCAAAAGCCCGATGCAATTATAGATTTTTCAAATCCTGCTGTTCTTGACGATATGCTTGATTATGCTGTTGAAAATTCAGTGCCCTGTGTAATATGTACTACAGGTTATTCGGCAGAACAGGTTGAAAAAATTAAGTCAGCCTCTGAAAAAATTGCAGTATTTTATTCGGGAAATATGTCGCTTGGCATAAATCTTCTTATAGAGCTTACAAAAGAGGCTGCAAAGGTGCTCGGCAACAGCTTTGATATTGAAATTGTAGAAAAACACCACAATTTAAAAGTTGACGCTCCAAGTGGCACAGCGCTTATGATTGCCGATGGCATCTCTGACGTTCTTGAAGAAGAACCGCAGTATGTTTATGACAGACATTCTTACAGAAAGAAGCGTTCAAAGAATGAAATCGGTATTCATTCGGTAAGAGGCGGCACAATCGTCGGGGAACACGAGGTTATTTTTGCAGGTCACGACGAGGTAATCACCGTATCACATCAGGCGCAGTCAAAAGAAGTTTTTGCCGTCGGTGCAGTAAATGCTGCCGCTTTCCTCGCTTCTCAAAAGGCGGGAATGTACAATATGGGAAATCTTTTAAGCGACAAAATGGGTTAAGGATAAGCCGCTTATGCGGTGCTGGATTAACTTTGCGGCACGGTTCAGTGCCGCTTATTTTGTACCATTTTTATGTTATTTTTCATAGTATATAATAAAAGCATAATACATTATGCATATTATAAAGGTGAAAAATAATGGAAAATAACTTAATAATGTTTAACTCGGTAACAGTTGCTATGAGAGCAAGAGATATTTTAGGAATTAACAACGTATTCAGCAGACTTATAAGAACTCCTATGAATCTTAAGAACAGATCCTGCGGATACAGCCTTTTAGTAAAAAGTGATTTCACAAAAGCGGTTGAAATTCTTTCAAGGAACGGTATAGTTTATATTGGAACGGCTGCCGTTGATGCAGAATGATTTACTTTGATAACGGAGCCACAACTTTTCCAAAGCCACGTGCGGTAGTCAATGCCGTTGACAAAACAATGCGATATTACGGCGCAAATCCCGGAAGAAGCGGTCATAATATGTCGCTTAAGGCGTCAGAAATAATGTATGAATGCCGTAAAAATGCCGCAGAATTGTTTAACGCGGAGTCTCCCGAAAAAATAATATTCACTTGTAATTGCACTGCTGCTCTGAATTATGTAATAAAGGGTTTACTGAAAGATGGTGATCACGCCGTTATTTCATCTCTTGAGCATAATGCGGTTTTACGTCCGCTTGAAAGTTTAAAAGAAAACGGGGTAGAGTACTCAATAGCTGATTATTCATCGGATGATGAAGAAACCATAAATAATTTCAGAAACGCCATAAGGCCCAATACAAAGCTTGTAGTTTGCACTCACGCCTCAAATGTTTTCGGTGTGGAATTTCCTGTTGAAAGAATAGCGGCTTTGTGCAGAATACACGGCGTTTTGTTTTGCGTTGACGCCGCCCAGACAGCCGGAGTAGTACCGATTTCGCTGAAAGACAGCTGTATAGACTTTCTCTGTACAGCAGGACATAAAGGACTTTACGGACCTATGGGGACAGGTATACTCGCAATTAATTCAGAAATCTTGCCCGAAAGTCTGATTCAGGGCGGTACAGGCAGTTTTTCATCTGACAGAAAACAGCCGGAAATACTGCCCGACAGATATGAAAGCGGTACGCCGAATCTTCCCGGAATTGCCGGTCTTAACGAGGGTATAAAATTTGTAATTAACAGGACTGAACGCAATATTGAGAGCTATGAGTCTGAACTCGCAGTTCGATTATATCGTAAATTAAAGAATATACCCGGAGTTGTACTTTACACCGATTCACCGGAAACCCACAGATGCGTACCTGTGATTTCATTTAATATAGAAGGACTTGACAGCGAAGAAACGTCTGAAATACTTGATAAACATTTTAATATTGCAGTCAGAGCAGGACTTCATTGTGCACCACTTGCACACGAATTTTTCGGTACACAAAATATCGGAACGGTAAGAGCAGTTTTATCAGTATTTTCAAATTATGAACAGGTAGATTATTTTATTTCATCAATAAGAACAATAAATAAATACAAAAAAGAATTAAAAAAGGTTGCAATTGATAATTAATATGTGTTAAAATAATATTACAACGTACAAAGAGTAAGGCGTTTTATTTTTTGTAAATCAAATTTAAAACGCCTGTTTTGTGCGACAAAGTCTTGAGAGGAGGAAACGCAATGGAAATA
>CAZNUF010000049.1:5303-7698 GCA_964576125.1 uncultured Ruminococcus sp.
GAGTGGAAAAAAGCTGTTAAAAAGTCGATAGTTGACGCAGCTGATACCTCTCTTTTGTTTTCACGCTCAAGAACAGGAGCTTTACTTGTTTTCGAACGTGAAATAATGCTTTCTGATATTGCGTCTACAGGTACTATAATTGACGCAGAAACTTCTGTTGCGCTTTTCGGAAATATATTTTTCAACAAAGCGCCTTTGCATGACGGTGCAAGTATAATTCGTGACGGAAAACTCTATGCAGCAGGCTGCATCCTTCCTTTGACTGATAATAAGAATGTCGATATTAACCTTGGTACAAGGCACAGAGCAGCTCTCGGTATAAGTGAGCAAAGCGATGCCGTTGTCCTTGTTGTCAGTGAGGAAACAGGTATCATTTCCTTAGCTGTAAACGGTGTGTTGCTTCGTGACTTTACAAGAGATTCTCTCATTGATAAGCTTGAAGAATTTTTGCTTGAAGATTATCTTGATGATGATGAGAAAAATAAAGAAAAGAAAAAGGGGAGGTTTCATAGTTGAAAAAAAACAAATTCTCCCTTAATAAGCTGATGCAAAACAACAAATTTATTTTTGTGCTTGCAATTTTGATTTCTTTTTCAATCTGGATATATTCAGGGCTTGGCACTAATAATGATACCAATGTAACATTGAGTAATATTCCTATTCAGATTGAACTTACCGATGAAGCTCGTGATAACGGTCTGCAGATTTTTTCCGGCAGTGAGCAGACTGCTTCTGTAACTGTTACAGGTAACAGGGCTGTACTCGGCACTGTAAATGAATCTGACGTTACCGTAACTGCTGCGGCAAATACAATTAATTCGCCAAACACATATGATTTGTCGGTTTCAGCATCAAAAACCAATCCATCGGCTAACTTCCAGATTACTTCTGCGGTAGTACCCTCATCAATCAGGGTTGTTGTTGATTATTTTCGTGAAAGCACATATCAGATACAGGACAATCATATTGTGTATAAGGTAGCTGACGGCTATTACGGCGTTACTTCTCTTTCATCAAAAGCAGTTGTAATTTCGGGACCTCAGACTGAAATTTCAAAGATTGACAAAGTGTATGCCGTTGCAGAAATTAATGGAACGCTTACTGAGTCTGTTGAAACTGACGCAGAGCTTGTTTTGTATGACAAAAATAACAATAAACTTTCTACTGAACTTTTTACAATGGATGTAAAAACAGTTAAAGCTACCGTAACCGTTTTACCCGAAAAGACTGTAGAAGTTAAGCCTACGTTTATTAATATTCCCGAGGGTCTTGAAATTACAGATGATATGATTTCTATTGAGCCTTCAACAATTCTTCTTGCCGGTCCTGCCGAATTGCTCGATTATACTTCTTCAGTTAACCTTGAAGCGATTGATTTCTCTACTTTGAAAGCAGAGAAAAAGACATTCCCGTCGCTTGGTATTGATATTCCTAAAGACTGTAAGAATTTAAGTAATTCCACTACGGCAAAGGTAACGCTTGATTTAAGCGGATTATCAACCAAGTCATTTACTGTTGATAAGTTTTCAGTTGACGGACTTTCAAAAGAATATAAGGCTGAAGTCACACAAAAGAATATTTCAGTTACTGTCATCGGACCAAAGGATGAGATTGAAAGTCTTTCTTCTTCTGATATAACGGCAGTTATAGACACTTCAAATTCAAAGGGAATAACCGGTTCAGTGCAAATGCCGGTTACATTTAAGATTAATGGCGCCAAGAGCTGTTGGGCTTACGGTGATTATAAGGCAAACTTAACAGTTTCGGAAAAATAAAATTTAATTTTATAAAGAGCAGGTTTTGATACCTGCTCTTTTTGACAAAAAACACTTTATTATTTTGTGCATTAAGATTTATTCTTTGAACTATTATATAAATCAATAGATAGTTGATTGTAGAACTATACGAAATATTAATAATATATTGTTTATGAATGTTGATTGTGCTATAATATTATAGTCTAAAATACATAAACAAGGAGGACAATTATGAAAAGACATCGCAAAATCACAAGCCTTTTGCTTGTTGCGGCTATGATACTTTCAGCATTTGCAGTTACTGCTTTTTCTGCCTCAGCCGCTACAGCAACAGGCTCAAGCGTTTATTTTGACAATTCCAAATACAACTGGGAAAATGTCTATGTATACGCTTACGGCACAAAAAACAACGCTGAATGGCCCGGAGAACTTATGGAAAAGACTGATGACGGTCTTTATACAAAGAGCTTCCCGTCTACCTACAAGTCTGAAAGCATTATTTTTACAAACGGACTTGAAAAAGGTGAGGGCAAGGAACAGTACCCCACAGGTGCAGGACTTTCTCTTAAAACAGGTGAATGTAAGCTTTTGACAGCTGATTTAAACTGGGTTGATTACGGTAAGCCTGATGATCACGG
>CAZNUF010000050.1:0-1473 GCA_964576125.1 uncultured Ruminococcus sp.
GCAGTTGAATCCGGTCCCGTACAGATGCCGCTTACAACAAGCCCCTCGGAGCTGATTATTGCAAATCAGCAGAATCAGACCTACACTGACACGGCAACCGATGTTGTTAAAAAGACGAACAAGGTTACAAAGAAGGCTCTTTCCAATGCGTCGGCAGTAATTCCCTCCGCCGCAACGGCTCAGGTTAAGAGAACGGCAAATATCTGGCTCTGGTTTGTTCTTGTAGCAGTTATCTTCGGTGCACTTGCCGCAGTATTTATGCTCCGTGACAGAAAGTCGAACAGATACACAAGATATTGCGCAAAGAAGAATAAACACGCAAATTTTAAGTCAGAGGTAAACACTCGCTGGTAAGTTGAGAACATCGTATGTAAAATAAGAATAAAGGTCGGGCAACCGTTTTTTGCGGTTAAGCCCGACCTTTTTGCTGGATTCTAAACAAATTCAAGTTTCAGCTTTTTGCCCATTCCCTCGGCAATTCTTTCAATTGTTTTCAAAGACGGATTTGCACAGCCGTTTTCAATTTTACTGATGTCGCCCTGTGCAATTCCGGTTGCTACCGAAAGCTGTTTTTGAGTCATATTCATTTCTTTTCTTGCGTCAAGTATTGCATTGATAAGCTGATATTCAGGCTCTAAAGCATCATATTCTGCTTTGAACTTTTCATCTTTCAATCTTTCGTTCAAAGTCTCTCTGTAATTTTTAGACATAATCAATTCTCCTCTCTGTTCAGGTAATCGTTTCTGTATTTCTTGGCTAACTCAATCTCTGATTTCGGAGTTTTCTGCGTTTTCTTGACAAAACCGTTTGTAAGAATAATTTTTTGTCCGATAACAAAGAAATAAAAAATTCTTGTAATATCATTGCTGACTTTGCTTCGCAATTCAAAAATTCCGTCCTCAATATGTTTTGAAAAAGGTTCCCGAAGTTCATTTCCTCTGCATTCTAATAATTCAAGATTCTTGAATATTTTAGCCTGCATTTTATTATTTTGCTCCAAAATAAAATCCTCAACAGGACAATTTCCGTTCTCTAATTCATAATATTCAACACTAAAACTCATATATACACCACCAAATGCTGTATTTATATTATATAGGATATATCCTATATTGTCAAGATAAATTATTCCCGATGTGAAATTGTCTTTAAAATTGATATGTTAATTTATAAAACGGTCAACTGATTTTTCAAAAAATTATATTTTCTGTAACAAAAACGGGGAAACGGGATTATATTAATGTCAACGAACAATTCTGAAACGGAGGTGAGAACAATGACAATGGAAGAGGTGTACAGAACCTGCTACAAAACCGTTTACGGCTATCTGTTCACCCTTTGCAAGGACAAATCGCTGTCCGAGGAGCTGACAGCAGAAACTTTTTTCAAGGCGGTACAAAGCTACAAAAATTTTGACGGAAATTGCAAGGTGACTACGTGGCTTTGTCAGATTGCCAAAAACGAGTATTCCAA
>CAZNUF010000050.1:1573-7642 GCA_964576125.1 uncultured Ruminococcus sp.
GAGTATTCCAATGAAAACAGGATTGTGTTTGAAAGCCGTTGCTTTTTCCTGTTTGATACGAACGGAATTATTCCGCCTTTCTCGGAGTTTGATTATCTGAATTTCACGCTCGAAAAGAACGCCGCATATGATAAATGGATTTTGACAAACTACGGTCAGGGTTGATTTGTGCTGAAATAATCGGCGTTTTCGTAGGAGTGCTCGACCTCTTTTGAGTAAAGGCAAAACAGCTTTTCGGTTTCGTATTCGCCCGTCAGAAGCGCACCGCCGATTACGACATATGCGCAGTGTATCCGCTTTGCAGTGCAGATTACGTCCATACTGTCAACGGCGGTGAGAAAATATCTGTAAATGTAATAGAGTGACATACGCTCGAACAAATCGTCATACCTTTCGGGAATTTGCTCGCCTGCGTGTTCTGATGCCTTGCACAGAATTTCTCTCCATTCGTCAGTCATAATGTCAAACTCTTTGTGCGCATTGAATATATCTTCCGATGATTTTTTGTGAATAATATTCTCGTTACAGTCCTTGTCAACAGGAATGTCGGCACTGTAATCGAAATTATCAATCGCATTCTGCACTCTATCGCAAAACTGCACAGCAACATTCAGCCTGCCCGAAAACGGCAGGCTTTTGTCTGTGAAAATACCCTTCAGCTTTTCCCTTGCGTTAAGCAGAAAACGCATAAGCTCTGCACTGTAGCCGCAGTCCGAAAAGTCCGAATCGTAATTTGTAAAATCACCATATGCATTGTCGGTTGCAAGCATCAGCCGAGCCGCCTCGGGGCAAGCAAAGGAGAGAAGATGCTCCGAAAATGCGGTGTAGTCCTGCGTAATCCTCGGAAATTCCCTGCACGTTTTGCAAAGGTGCTCTTCTCCGAGATTTATGTAAATGTCGCAAAGCTCGTCATTGTTCCAGAACGGACACCTTTCGTTCTGCGAAACGAAAATCCTGTCACCGTCGCCGTCAATTTCGGTCAGCCTTTTCAGCTTTTCGCCGAACTCGCCGACGACGGTTTTGTAAAATTCATTCGTTTCATCGTCCACAACAACGTCCCAGCCCCTGCAACAGCTGTCGGGGCATTTGTCGGCAATGCACCTGAACTTTTCAAAATAAGACGGATAAATGTTCTTCATCAAATCACGTCCATTCAAGCGTCAGGAAAAACTGCTCGTATGCGTCGTCCCAACCGTCAATTCCGTTTACTCCGCCGCCGTTTACACTGCGCAGTTTAGCGTCGTTCGAGTCCTGACCTGCGGCTAAAAGCTCGCCGATAGTTACGCTGTAGCCCTTGCTTTGGCAGAAAGTGCAGAAATCCTCAACGGGGTTTTTGCTGTTCTTTGTTTTAATCAGCTCTGATTTTAAATTTTCGTCATTTTTTGCGTCCTTCAAAAGACGTTCAAGTTCAAATTCAACCATAAATTCACTCTCCAAACCAAAAAAAGTCGGGCAACCGACTTTGCGGTTATACCCGACCTTTATTCCCGATTTGAGTGCCGAGGCACTCGGCTTATTCGATTGAGCTGTCGAGATATTCCATAAGCTCCTCGTCGTCCTTTTTCTGCTTATCCTTAACGATAAGAAAAGCGGTGAGTGCAGCGGAAAGAGCTGCAACAGCGGATACGATGCCGATAATCCATGCTAATTTTTTATTTTTCATACTGAATCCTCCAATTCATTGGGCGCAAAAATTTATTTGAAACGCCATAGTGTAGTATTATTTGCTTATTTTGTAATTATATTCTAATCACTTTTTATAAAAATGTCAACAGAAAAACAAAAAAAGCAGAGAAAATCTCTGCTTTAAGTGCGTTTTGTTATTAGTCTGTCCGACTTACGCTGAAGCGTTGAGTCTTTTAGCAAGAGAAGACTTGCTTCTTGCTGCTGTATTCTTGTGAAGAATACCCTTAGCTGTTGCCTGGTCAATTTTCTTGATAGCAAGACGAACTGCCTCTGTTTTGTTGTCAGCGTTAGTGTCAACAGCGATGTAAGCCTTTTTGATTGCTGTTCTCAAAGCTGATTTTGTAGCCTTGTTGCGAGCTGTTTTAGTAGCGATAACCTTTACACGCTTTTTTGCAGATTTAATGTTTGGCATTGTCCCACCTCCTTAAAATATCGGTCATATGGGTATTATAATACCACAAAACCCTTTAAAACGCAAGTGTTTTTCAAAAAAAACTGCGAATTTTCGCATATTTTACGCAAAAAATATTTTGATAACAATATGTAGTATATGCGATTAATTTCAATTCAATATAACGCCTGAAAAATATCGATAAATTTTATTTTCCGTTTCCTCTGCGCCTTGAGAGGATATATGCCCCGACAATTAAAACAAGGAAAATACCGAGCACGACCTTGTAAACAATTCCAAATGTGCCTGCAAACATACCAATACCGCTGTAGGCGTCAAGCGCATACCAGACGGTCATAAACACGAAACAGGCTGAAATCACAAAAGCGTAGGCGGATTTCTGCTTGATTCCGAATGCAAAGGTGAGCAGTGCAAGCGCGCCCCATAATATAACGTAAATGGTCTGCATAAAGTCGGTCATAATTATTCCTCCCGAAACAAGATAACCATATTATAGCACAAAACGCAAAAAAGTAAACGGCAACCGGCCTGAGGCTTAAGCCACCTCGCAAAAACGGCATAGAAATCCCCAACGTCGGCCAACGTTGGGGATTTCGCTTTTTGTCACTTGGACTTATCTTCTTTCTTTTGCTTAAACATATTATATCATACGTCAAAGGCTATTTCAAGTATATGCCGTAAAATTATTTTTATTCCGATAAAACCGATTAAAAGCGTACCAAAGCGGATAATTATATTGCATTTTTTTCCTTTAATTGTTATAATATAATTTATAGCACATTAGCTCATTTGCTGAATTTCAAGGGAGGAATTACACTATGTGCAAGAAAAAACCGTTTTACATCACAACGCCTATCTACTATCCTTCGGGCAATCCGCATATCGGTCACTGTTACACAACAGTTGCCTGCGACTCTATCGCCCGTTACAGACGAATGCAGGGCTACGACGTAATGTTCCTTACGGGAACCGACGAGCACGGTCTGAAGATTGAGCAGAAGGCTGCCGAAAAGGGCATTACTCCCAAGCAGTACGTTGACGAAATCGTAGAGATTTTCAAGAGCCTGTGGAGCTTTATGAACATCAGCTATGACAGATATATCCGCACCACCGACGATTACCACGTTGAAACGGTGCAGAAAATTTTTAAGGAGCTTTACGACAAGGGCTACATCTACAAGGGCGAGTACAAGGGCAAATACTGCACTCCCTGCGAGAGCTTCTGGACGGAAAGTCAGCTCGTTGACGGCAAATGTCCCGAATGCGGACGTGAGGTTGTCGAGGCAAAGGAGGAGGCTTACTTCTTCAAAATGGCACCCTTTGCCGACAGAATTGAAAAGCTCCTCACCGAAACCGACTACCTACAGCCGAAAACACGTGCCGTTGAGCTTGTAAACAACTTTATCAAGCCGGGTTTAGAGGATTTGTGCGTTTCAAGGACAAGCTTTACCTGGGGTATTCCCGTAACCTTTGACGAAAAGCACGTTGTTTACGTGTGGATTGACGCCCTTTCAAACTACATCTCCGCACTCGGCTATCAGAATGAGGCTTTTGACGAGTTCGACAAATACTGGCCTGCCGACGTGCATATGGTTGCAAAGGACATTATGCGTTTCCACGCAATCATATGGCCTGCAATGCTTATGGCTCTTGATTTGCCGTTGCCCAAGCACCTTGCCGTTCACGGCTGGATTACCTTTAACGGACAGAAGATGTCGAAGTCGCTCGGCAACGTAGTTGACCCGTTCATTCTCGGCGAGCGTTACGGCGCAGACGCTATCCGCTACCACATTATGCGTGAAATGGCTCTCGGCGCAGACAGCTCTTTCTCAAACGAAATTATGATTAACCGCATTAATTCCGACCTTGCAAACGGTTTAGGTAACCTCGTTTCACGTACCGTTGCAATGGTTGAAAAATACTTCGGCGGAACACTTCCGACAGAGCGTGAAAGCGGAGAATTTGACGACGATTTAATTGAAACCGCAACTGCATTGAGGGCAAAGGTTGACGGCTTTATGGACGAAACACAGCTCAATAACGCCCTTGCCGAGATTTTCAAGGTTGTATCACGTGCGAACAAGTACATTGACGAAACTGCGCCTTGGGTTATCGCAAAGGACGAAGCAAAGAAAGCAAGGCTTGCAACCGTGCTTTACAATCTGCTTGACACAATCAGAATTGTCGCTACTCTGCTATCTGCATTTATGCCCACGACAATGCCGAAGGCACTGGAGCAGATTGGTGCGTGTGAGAAGTGTGCAACGTACGAAAATGCTGATAAATTCGGCATTCTGCCCCCTGACGTAACCGTTAAGAAGGGCGAGGCACTCTTCCCGAGAATTGACGTTGACAAGGAGATTGAGGAGCTTAACTCAATCATCAAGAACAGCTCGGGCGAGGACGAGGAAACTAAAAAGCTCAGAGAAGAAATTGAGGGAATTGCGCAGATTGGAATTGACGACTTCTGCAAGGTTGATTTGCGTGTTGCTGAAATCAAGGCTTGCGAGCCGATTAAAAAGGCTAAAAAGCTGTTAAAGCTGACCGTTTTTGACGGCGTAAAGGAGAGGACTGTCGCAAGCGGAATTGCAAAGTATTACAAGCCCGAGGAGCTTGTGGGCAGGAAGATTATTCTTGTTTCAAACCTTGCGCCTGCAAAGCTCTGCGGTGTTGAAAGCTGCGGAATGATTCTTGCCGCAACGTGCGGTGAGGACGTAAAGGTCATTTTCGTTGACGATATGCCGGCAGGAGCAAAAATCAGTTAAGCCGAGTACCTCGGCAGGTAAATAAAAACAGGTCGGAGCATCGCACTAAAGTGGTGTCCGACCTTTTTTAATTCGGAATGCGGAATGCGTAATTCGGAATTAATGTTCACTCCACTTCTGATTTATATTTATCCATATATGTAGCGGCGAACTGTGTTCGCCATAATCTATAAATTATTTCACAATTTATAGATAGGGACGTCTGGGAAGCCGTCCCCTACGGCAAGGGTTTGTGTAACAAAAACCGCTCGGTGCTTAAAACACCGAACGGTTAATTTTTTATGCTCTTTTTAAAATGTATCTGACTGCAAGCCGTTTTACCTGCTTTTCCTTAAGCCACAGATACGCCGCCGAGGACAGCGCAATCGGTACAAAGCAGAACCACACACTCATTGTACCGAGGAACACGCTTGCAACACACGCAAGCGCAACGCCCGAATGAAAGCTGAGGAGCGTAAGCCAGTAAAATCTCGCCTGCTCGCCCTGCTTTTTATCCCTGTCGATTATGTATCTTGTCAGCGACATTACGGCAATTCGCAGATTGTTTGAGGAAAAAATCGTTGCGCTGGCATAGCCCGCCGCCGTTCTGTAGGCGTTCCACTGAATCGGCATTACAAAAAGTATCGGCAGAACTGCAATGTAGTGATTCGCAATATTCGGAAACAAGCCGATAACCACCACCGCACAGCTTGTCATAATAAGGCTTATCAGCCTTAAATCGTGCTTGATAAGTCTTTCCGCAAGCACATAGAACACGTTGCCCAGAATGTACGTAATCAGCGCAAGCACAAGGAACGCAAGTGCCGAAAAATCTGCACTGAAAATCTTGCATACAATGTGAATTAAATTAGCCGTCTGTGCGTTGCCGAAAAAGTCGCAGTGATTGAAAATTGCGTAGCCGCCCATAAATCCGCCGATTGTGCTTACGGCGTAATGCAGCAGCTTTTGCCTTGAAGCTTTTTCGTTCATCAAATTACTTCCTTATATTAATATCTAATTTGGCTATCCCTTTTTGTAAGCTAAACTATAATTTAGCGGTGTAAAATTAATGATTGTAGCGGCGAACTGTGTTCGCCATATTTCATAAATTGCGTCGCAATTTATGAAATGGGACGTCTGGGAAGCCGTCCCCTACGGAAAGGTTTGTTTTTCTTTATAACTACAATTTAATCGGTATAGTTTGATTGCCACTGCGGACACGGCACG
>CAZNUF010000051.1:0-7539 GCA_964576125.1 uncultured Ruminococcus sp.
CCATGGAATGTTGCTATATGCGGATAGCTTAAACTTTATAATTCATATTTTGTTTGTTGTATTCTTCGAGAAAACGAATTATAATATAGCAGTGGAGGGAATGTATATGAACTACATGACGTTGAAAGAAGCAAGTGAAAAGTGGGGCGTGACGCCGCGCTGGATAAATTATTACTGTGCTGCGGGCCGCATCCCCGGCGCTGTGAAGATGGGAACAGTGTGGCTTATTCCCAAAAACGCACAGAAGCCAGCAGACAAACGACGTAAGAAAGCAGGTGATCGCATTGATAAGGATAGCAATATGTGACGATGAAGAAAGTGCTATTGCTTTGCACGACCATATTGTAAAAGCCAGTTTGCGGAGCTGCGGTATTGGCTATGAAATCACCCACTACACAAGAAGCACTAATTTACTTTATGACATTACTGACGATGGCTTTTTTTACGATTTAGTCCTGCTCGATATTGAAATGCCAGGTATAAACGGAATGAAACTTTCCGAGAAAATAAAGGCTTGTCTACCAAATATAAAAATAATTTTCGTGACTTCTCATACGGAATATGCCTTAGATGCTTTTGAATTATCCATCTTTCGATATGTACCGAAAAACAATCTGGAAATCAAACTGACCGCAGCCGTGACGGACGCGGCTAAACTGATTGAGTTAGAAGCCGGGCAGGAGTATATCATCCAGACAACAAACCGTATGGAGAAAATACCCTACAAAGATATTTTCTATATTCAGCGGGACGGAAAAAATGCCAGTATCGTGTCCAGCACCGGGACCTCAAAAGTCAGAAAGAGCTTACAACAGGTTTTCGATGAATTGAACACGTCGGAATTTATCTTTATTGACCGGGGATATATCGTCAATATCATTCAAATTATGAAGATCAGCAATGGAATGGTTGTATTAAAAAATGGAGAGCAGTTGCCAGTCAGCCGTGCCCATTTGCAGGAAGTCAAGCAACAGATAAATAGGTTTTGGGGGGCGCTTATATGATGGAATGGTATCAAATAATTTCGTATCTACTGACAACAGAACTGCGCCTTATTTTGGGCTTGTATCTTGTGGCAAAACTAATGAATTTTTCACTGGACAAAAAGGCACTTGCTTTCGCTGTTTTGGGCGGAGTATTTGTTACAGCCGCTTATGTGACTGCATTGCCCACTACCGTTATTATAGCCGCAGAAATGGTTATATTAGCTGTGATCACATGGTACTATCTGCGTGAACAAATGCAAATCTGCCTGTTTCTCGTTTTCTTTTACGAAATAGGTGTAGCCCTATGGGATTTTTTGATTTCTGCATGGCTTGGAGTTTTGTTTCAGTCAACAAGATTTATTGAAACAGATGCAAGGGAACACCTTATCAGTATTTGGCTTGTACGATTACTCATGGTGATAATCACAGCGTTGCTTTTGAAACGGCAAACCCGGAGGAAAAAGGACAATGTGTTCAGACCAACATCTGCTATCGCGGTCTTAGGATTATTAGGTGTCGTTTCTCTTTCACAACAATCGGTGTTATCTTTTAATGACGATCAGCTTAATGTATGGATTATTTTATCTACGCTTTTGATGATTGCCATTTTGTTTTATCGCATAAAACGCCAGCATGAGATGGAATTGGAGATTGCACGGCTGAAGCAGGATCAAGTGGAAATATTGGAGCGAGACTATCAGGCATTAAGTAAGATTTATGCTGATAATGCAAAATTGTACCATGACCTGCACAACCATATTGAGGCGATTTATCAGTGCCTGACACAAAATGATATTCAAGAAGCCTTGCGATATTGCGAGGACTTGCGTACCCCCGTCCGAGAAATTTCGCAAACTGTCTGGACGGGTGATAAGGCCATAGACTATCTTATCAGCAGCAAAATGGCTCTGGCCGAACAAGAACATATTAAAACAACGGTGAACATTGAATATCCTCACAATACAAATATCCGCAGCGTTGACCTGACGACCATTTTGGGAAACCTATTGGACAATGCCTTAGAAGCGGTAGAAATTGCCCCGGATAACTTACGCTTTCTTAACCTGACCGTCCGGCGCATCAATGCTATGCTCATTATCAAGGTAGAAAATGGGTGCAGCGAAATTCCAGTACATGAAGATGGAAAGTGGCTTACTTCCAAAACGGACAAAGCGTTCCACGGCTGGGGATTGAAAAGCGTACAGTCAGCGGCGGAACGCTACGACGGAACCATCAATACCGAGTACAAGGACAGTGTTTTCAAATCTGTTGTCACCTTGTCTTTCCAGCCGATTAAAACAGAATAATCCTTGCTTCAACAAATGGCAGGCTGCCGCATGGTGGCCTGCCGTTTTTTCGTGGTCAAAACTATACCATTTGCGGACATCTCTGTTTGGGGCATCCCCATTTGATACCATATAAGCTGTGAAGAATTATTGCAACAACATTGGAAAGGCGGTATAGCGATGAACATATTGCAAATTCAACATTTACAAAAAGACTATGGAAAAGAGCCGAGAGTGGTTCATGCCCTTAGCGACATCACATTTTCTGTGGAGGGCGGCGTATTCGGTTTGCTAGGACATAACGGCGCTGGAAAGACAACACTGATGAAACTGATAGCGACTATTTCCAGACCAACTTCCGGCAATATTTCCGTATGCGGATTTGACACGCAAAAACACGGGGATGAAGTACGGCGATTGATAGGCTATCTTCCGCA
Organism: uncultured Ruminococcus sp.; assembly: GCA_964576125.1. Taxonomy (GTDB): domain Bacteria; phylum Bacillota; class Clostridia; order Oscillospirales; family Acutalibacteraceae; genus Ruminococcoides. The sequence continues at coordinate 2,710 of CAZNUF010000051.1, forward strand.
GGAACTTAATATGTACCCCTCTTTGACAGTGCGTGACTTTGTGGGCTATATGGCTGAACTCAAAGGAGTAAAGAGCCAAAAGAAAGTAATGCAGATATTAGAGCAGGTAGACATGGCTCAATTTGCAAACCGTAAGATTAGTCAGCTTTCGGGCGGCATGAAAAGGCGTGTTGGCATTGCCCAGGCATTGATTGGCGATCCCCGCATTTTAATTGTGGACGAACCAACCGCAGGACTTGATCCAGAGGAACGTGTCCGTTTTCGTGGCGTACTTTCTCGGTTTGCGAAAGACGGGAAATGTGTTTTGTTATCCACGCACATTGTTGAGGACGTTTACCAGCTCTGTGAGCAGCTTGCGGTTTTGCGGAAAGGAACGCTCTTTTTCTGTGGAAGTCCTAACGATCTGCTTTCTCATGTAGGCGGAAAGGTAAAAATCATTGAACTGGAAAATGAAACGGATTTGATTTCACTGCAAAAGAAAACTGTGGTGCTTTCTACGACTTACGAACACAATAAAATTCAGGCCCGCATTATGGATGAAAACAACCGATTCTCGGTGCAAGTTGTGCCGGAAACCTTAGAAGATGCCTATGTGTATTGCATGGGAGGAAAATCCTATGAGTAAGATGCTGTCTATTGCAAAATATGAATACAAAATGCAGATTAAGAGAATCGCCGGATGGATCATTCTACTCTTTGTGTTGGCATCGTCTATGATGGACTGCTTGCCGGTTGCGTCCAATCTTGCCAGAATAGAATTTTTGGGGGACATCCACTACTATGTGCGTCGCGTGTTCTCCTTTGACGGCTTGATTTTGCTGTTCGGCATCCTTTTCTTGACTGCTGGACGGATGGTTGATGACCGCAAGACACACCGCAGGGATTTATTTATGACTGCTCCGATAGGAAAGTGCAGTTATATCAGCGGGAAATTTGTGGGCAATTTTCTATATGCCCTGACTTTAATGTATGCACTATTGCTTATATCATTAGCCAGTTTTATCTTGCTTAGTCCATCCGCTGTGCCGATTGGAGAATATGCGAGCGCAATTTTCAGCGTATCTTTCTGCATCATACTTCCTGCAACCTTTTTTGTGGTAGCAAGCAGCGTTATGCTGCCGGAGCTTGTAGACATTCGACTGGTCTATCTGGTTTACTCTGTTGTATTTCTCGTCAATGCCTTTTCTACCGATCAAGCCGAGCCAGCCCCTTTTTATATTTTCATGCAAGGCGATTTGGCAAAGCTCATCTGGCAGCATCCGAAATATCTGGAAATTCATGTAGGAAGTGCCTGCCTTAATCTGGCTTTCATGCTGGGGATTGGTGTTCTGGTAATTATTCTTGTCGCAGTAAAACGGCGATTTTGGAGGACAGAGTGATGATAAGGTATGAGGGAAAAATAATTGGTATTAACCCATTTTGGATTTCCGCCTTATTGACCGCAGCCTTTTTAATCGTCTGTGCTACTGGCGGCGAAAATGTAAATTGGGGGTATTTAGGATTTGAAGTTTTATTCCCGTTTTATATGGCTATCGCCATTGGTGAATGGTGCCGGACAAGATCAGATCAGATGTTTGACGTAATTTCCGCACAAGGAAAATCCCTTTTTCTATGGATTGTACGCAGATTTCTTCTCCTGTTTGTAGCTGTTACGGTTTTTGCTGTTATGGGGATGTTTGCTACATTCATCATCACAAAAACATTTATGACGGGAGATCTGCTTCTGACTTTTCTGCCGACAGCTTTTTTTCTATCCAGTGTATGCGTATTCCTCTCCTTGTTGAGCAGCGTACCGCACATCCCTACAATGGCAGTTGGTGTAATATGGCTCTTTTCCATTATGTCTATGAGCCTCTTGCGCTTTCAGCCTGTGCAGTATTTCTATCTGTTTGTGAGGTTTGCAGGCATTGATAATTCAGTATGGATTGTGAACAAGGTGATATTGCTGCTGAGCGGAATAGCACTTTGGCTGGGCGTATTTATTATCTGTAAGAAGCGCCTTTGGAGCAAATTATAATTTGCGGTCAAAACCCTACCGTTTGTGGACATTTCTGTAAGCAATCATGTTTTGCGGTATGTTATACCTGTAAGAACAAACCACACCATTTAAAGATAAGGAGGATTTTTATGCGTCACTTTTATTTTCGTTTAATACTCGGCGTCGTGTTCATAGCCTGTATGATTTTCAGTTTTGTCACGATGAATATTCCGTTTGCCCTGTTGTACCTGGCCCTCGGTGCTGTTTTTCTGTTTTCGGCCTATTCACTCTGGAAGAAAAACAAAGACAATCGGAGGTAATGCGGTATGAACAGCGCGGAACTTCTCACCCTTAAAAATCTATGTGTTTGGTACGCCGCAGACCATCCCGTGCTTTCCGACTTATCACTTGATTTAGGGGCAAATGAAGTTGTCGGGCTGATCGGACTGAATGGAGCCGGAAAAACGACTTTTATCAAAACTGTGGCTGGGCTGCTGCCGGGCTATCGCCTTGACTGTGCTTCATGGGCTGGTCAATCTTTCTCGTTCCGTGATAAGGAGTTTAAGCGGAACCGATACATTGTTTTTGCGGAAGATCGTTCTTTTCAGTATTTTACATTTCGGGAATATCTGGCGTATGTGTCTGCGTGCTATGGCGTGGCGCTGCCAGATGTTTCCGGGCTTGTGAAAGGTTTTCACTTTGAGGACTATACTAATGTTCTCCTAAAGGAGCTGTCCACCGGCAATCTGAAAAAAGCCTATTTGATTACAGCCTTTGCCCTGCGCCCGAAGCTGTTGCTACTGGATGAACCTGTCAATGGGCTGGACTTTCAAAGCACGGAATTTTTGTATCAGCTCATGGGCGGCTATAAGGAGCATGGGACAATCCTGTTTTCATCCCATATCTTAGAAAGTATCTGCCTGACCTCTGACCGTGTACTGGTTTTGGAGCATGGTAGGATCAGCCGGACATTCACCGGTGCGGAAATCGCTGCTGGAAATATTCGGGAGGTGCTGGTTGACTATGAAAACCGCTAAAGCCCTCTCAAAACAACTATTCGGATCGAAATACGAAAGCGCCATCAAAAGTATTCTGGCCGATACAATTTTATTCTTCGCGGTCTATGTGACTGAAATTCGTCTGGTAATTGCACCGTTTATCCTCTATTTGACTTCGGTCTTTTTCACCGCCGGTATTATGTGGCAGTTGCTTACTGGGAGGCGGCACAAGGAGGCAATGCAGGGTATGTTCATGCTTCCCTTTGAAAACCGCAGCTTTGTGCTTTCCTATGTATCGGTGCTGGGATTGCATACCCTGATTACGAAAACGCTATTGATTTGGGTACTGTTCTTCGCTACTGCTGCATGGGGCGCGTTTGAAATTGCGGTTGCATTGCTCTGTGGCTGCATGTCCTGTGCTGTTACTTCGGCGGCCTATCGGATGTGCAGGAAAGGTCACATTGTGCTGCCGATTCTTTGGGTGGTCGTTATTCTTACCGTGATCTTGATTGTACGTCAGTCAATGGCTGTTCTGGTCGCAGCATTGGTGAGCATTGCGGCTGCGGTGCTGTATCTACACTTTGCCGACGCCTACGATTTTTACAATACTGCCGTAGCAAAGAAATCCGCCCAGCATACAGGCTATACCGGGAGCGTGTTTACTTATCTAATGCGGTATTTGATGGCGAATAAGAGCTATCTTGTCAACACCGTTGGCTTATGTGCGATTGCCTGTTTCTTGCCACTACTGTTTGGAGAGTTTCAAGGACTGAATATGTTTCCTATCAGTCTTGCGATTCTCTGTTTAAATACTCCAATTTGTACGCTGCTGTCCTGCGACCCGGATTTAGAACAGGCGATCCGCGTTCTTCCCGGACAGGCGGGCCGGTTTTGCAGGAGGTATTGTCTGTTCATTTTTGCTGCAAACGGAATTGTTGCCAGTATTTATCTATGCAGTTGGCAGATTGTCAATGGCGGAATCAGCCTTGTCCATGTGGGAACGGTTCTTTTGTTCGCCCTGCAAAGTGCCATTCTGTCGGTCATTCTGGAATGGAGGAACCCGATCCGAAATTGGAAAACTGAAAGCGATTTATGGCACCATCCCCGGAAATATCTTGTCCCGCTGGTAATGCTGATGATGGCAGTATTTGTCGGCACATGGACAATGATCCTGTGGGTATGGGCTGTTGTCCTACTAATAGAGTTCTGTATTTTACTCTATATGACAATGAGGTAATGACAATGAAAAATACAAAATGTTGTCCGAAGTGTCATTCGGGAAATATTATCCGTGTGCCGGATAATCCGAGCCGACATGCCAGCGGAAACAATATCTATACCACTACTATGACCTTGTTTGGGAAAATTCCTGTGATCCGTTACATTTGCTGCGACTGCGGCTATGTAGAAAATTGGGTAGAAAAACGACAGGAGCTGGATGAAATCAAGTACACTTGGGGATAAGGGATGAACACTATGGGATGGGATATAGAAGTAAAAGAAAAAGTGTATCAGCGCCTTGCAAACGAAATCTTTTTCCGTATATACAATGGTACATATCAGCTTGGGGCAAAACTGCCCTCATACCTCAATATAGCAAAAGAAGCTGGCAGCAGCTCTGAAACTGTGAGAAAAGCTATAAGAGAATTGCAGGCCAGAGGTGTTATTGATAAAACACGCTGGGGGTACTATGTAACTTCGGAAAGGAACAACATACAGGAATATTACAACAACTATATTGCTTCTGTTGAAAGAGAATACTTGATAGCTAAAGGAAAAGTAGGCAAGTAAACCACACCTCAATATGCAATCAATCTGCCCAGCGGCAGAAAAGAAAAAAACCGCTGCTGGGCA
>CAZNUF010000052.1:0-7495 GCA_964576125.1 uncultured Ruminococcus sp.
CGCTTTCGGGCAAGTATATCGGAACAACCGACGTTCCGCTTTCCGATAAGGGCAAGATGGACTTAAAAAAGCTCGACTATGAGTACAGATACCCGGGCACACAGGTTGTGTTTACAAGTCCATTAAAGCGTTGTACAGAAACGTGCAGAATACTCTATCCCGAGCAAAATCCGCTTTCGATTGCCAATCTTTCGGAGTGTAATTTCGGAGAGTGGGAGGGCAAAACCGCCGAGGAGCTGAAGAACGACCCCGACTTTGAAAAGTGGCTTGCAGGCGATAATTCCGTTAAGCCGCCGAGAGGGGAGAGCAACGCAGATTTTACACGCAGAATCTGCCGTATGTTTGAAAGCATTGTCGAAGGACTTATGAAAACAGGCACAACCGAAAGCGTAATCGTAACCCACGGCGGTGTGATTATGACGCTCCTTGCAGTCTACGGACTTCCGCAGGCAAAGCCGTTTGAGTGGACAATGGACAACGGATTCGGCTATTCATTGCGTGTAACGCCAATGCTGTGGCAGCGTGACAAGGTGTGCGAGGTTTTTCAGACAATTCCTATGGAGAGTGAATAATTCGGAATGCGTAATGCGTAATTCGGAATTATTTATTCAGTACTATTATTTGACAATTTTTGTCAGATTGTAGCGTAGTTTACAATCTTTGGTAATATATTGTGCAATAATACATTCAGATATAAATTTATTACATACGTTCCCTACATTAAAATATAGCAATAAATTATTTAATAATTCTAAAGGAGAAATATACATTATGGCAGACTATAAAATTACATTGCTCAAGGGCGACGGCATTGGCCCCGAAATTGTAAATCAGGCTGTAAAGGTGCTCGATAAGGCAGGCGAGAAATTCGGCTTTACCGTTGAGTACGACGAGGCACTTCTCGGCGGCTGTGCAATCGACGCAACAGGCGTTCCGCTCCCCGATGAAACCGTTGCAAAGTGCAAGGCTTCCGACAGCGTAATTCTCGGTGCAGTCGGCGGCCCAAAGTGGGACTCTCTCCCCGGTAACAACCGTCCCGAGGCAGGACTTCTCGGTATCAGAGGAGCACTCGGACTTTTCGCAAATCTCCGTCCGTCTGTTATCTTCGGACCCTTAAAGAGTGCTTCTCCCATTAAGGACGACATCATCGGCGGCAATCTTGACATTATGATTGTACGTGAGCTTACAGGCGGAATCTACTTCGGCGAAAGAGGAAGAAAAGAGGTTGACGGTCAGCCTGCTGCTTGGGATACTGAAATGTATACTGTTTCAGAGGTTGAGAGAATCGCAAGAGTTGCCTTTGACCTTGCTATGAAGAGAAACAAAAAGCTCACAAGCGTAGATAAGGCTAATGTGCTTGAGTCCTCACGCCTCTGGAGAGAAACCGTAATCAGGGTTTCAAAGGACTATCCCGAGGTTGAGCTTAACCATATGTATGTTGACAACTGCGCAATGCAGCTTGTCAGAAATCCTCGTCAGTTCGACGTTATCGTTACTTCAAACATCTTCGGTGACATTCTCTCCGACGAGGCTTCAATGATTGCAGGCTCAATCGGTATGCTCGCTTCTGCAAGCCTTTCAGGCGGCAAGCTCGGACTTTACGAGCCTATTCACGGCTCTGCTCCCGACATTGCAGGACTGGGAATTGCAAATCCGCTTGCAACAATTCTTTCGGTTGCTATGATGCTCCGCTACTCGCTCGACAGACCGCAGGCGGCTGACGCAATTGAAAACGCTGTTGCAAAGGTGCTTGAAACCCACCGCACTCCCGATATTTACGAAGAGGGAATGACTAAAGTCGGCTGTGAGGAAATGGGCGACCTCGTATGCAAAATGCTTTAATCAGGTGATAAGATGCAGTATTTTGATATGCATACACACATTCTGCCGAATTTTGACGACGGTGCCGGGACGGTTGACGACAGCCTTGAACTGCTTGACTGCCTGAAAAAGCAGAATGTGTCAAATGTCTGCTTTACTCCGCATTTCTATACAAATGAAATGAGCGTTGAGAGATTTATTGAAAAGCGCAGAGCCGCCTATGAGGAATTTCTGCCTTATAAGCCGTTAAATATGAATATTGTCCTCGGTGCAGAGGTTTATGTTACGAAATTTCTTTTCGGCAGTGACGACTTGTCAGGCTTAACCTACGGAAAATCACGCTATATTCTGACCGAGTTCAGCTATAGCTCGTCGTTTTCAAACAAGACTCTGCAACAGTTAAATATGCTGATTGAGAATCATAGTCTGATTCCCGTACTTCCTCACGTTGAGCGTTATGATGTGTTGATGAACGATAAGGAAGCTTTGCAGGAATTGAGGGATATGGGTGTAATAATACAGACGAACATCGGTAACTACACAAAGAAAACCTCAATATTCAAGCGCAGAAAGCTGTTAAAGCTGATAGGCGAGGGTATGATTGATATTCTCGGAAGCGACGCACATTCAATGACGCACAACACTCCTGAGGTGTACTCACAGGCAGTTGAAATGATTGCCGATAAATGCGGTCAGAGAACAGTCAGAAAAATGATGCAGAATGCAGAAACAATTTTCACCGCTGCATTAGGTGAGCAATTAAGCGGAGGATATTCGGTCGAATAAAAGTAAATACATCATCAAGCATAAAAGCCTGTCCTTGTTAAATAACTTGGACAGGCTTGAATAATGTTAAAAGCAAAACCGCATTAAGCAGATTGTTTCTGTTAATGCGGTTTAATCTTTGTAATCGCTTAAGAGAAAAACGCTGATAATAATAAAGAAGAATGCCCCGAACGCAATCTGCGTGTCGAGGCACTCGACTGGAGCTGAAGAAGGGACTTGAACCCTCGACCTACTGATTACGAATTGAGTTATAATTATTTTGTGATGTTTAGTCAACCTTTAAAAACGGCTTTCTAATGCGGTTTTTGAGCAATGAACTTTTGTAACTCAAAGCGAATTGTTGCCATTTACAGTAAAAATAAACGGCAAATAAACGGCAAATAAACGGCAACTTTGTTTTGTCTGATATGGGGTATTCGTGAGCTTGTGAAAGGCGTGCTTGCGTTGCCGCTGATACTGATTTTTTATAACAGGGGATAGGATAATATACATACGCTCTTATATGCGCTTTAAAGGGGCGTATCAGGAAGAAGCACACAAGGCATATACTTTCATTACTTCCGCAGATTGACCGCAAATATAAAGCACAGGGCGCAGTAAACGCAAAAGAAACGTGCTTGCGGTACATAATGCAGTATTTAGTATTTTTTAGTATTGCACAACTGAAACAAGGCTTTTTGTGAATATGGTTAAAGATTTCAACACGCTCAAAAATGAGCAAGTTACAGGCAAGTTAAATTTATAAGCGGAGTTTATTCCTCAATTTTCAAAATACCGCCTTATTTCGCTTGTGTGCCGTTTTAATTCTTAAACGTGAATTTACACTGCTGAACAATAAAAACGCTACAGAGGGCAATTCTCGGCTTGTGTGGGGCGTTTATGCTTTATTCTGATATGTGCAGCGGAATATATAAGCCTTGCATTGCCGCTGAACCGTTCCATATTCAGCAGGACAAAGAAAAAGCAAGCCTATATTTCAAGACTTGCCGATAATTATTTATTCCGTTGTGCTTGCCTTGTCACGCTCCATTGTTTCATCAATGGCACGATTAACAAAGCCGTTTATGCTTTCACCGTTGCTTTCTGCGTGAGCCTTTATTATATCCTTGTTACCTTTTTTTACAACTATTCGCAAGCTGTCATAAGCCTTTGCATTATATTTGTTTTTCGCCCTTGTCTGCGGCGTTCCCTTTGTTTCTTCCATTATATCACCGCCTTATATTCCGAAAGCGGTATGCTGTCAACATAACAGCTGTCGGGGCAAAGGTCAACCTTGTTATCCCAAACAACATTACTGTCAACATTCGGGTCAATATCCCACGCTACATCGTGGCAATCGTCCACATATACACGTTTGAAATTTTCATAATCTCTGAATGGGGTAAAAACGCCGCCCTTTGCAAGCGTTGATTTCATATCAAGCACACGTTTCTCGCCGTTTTCATAGGTCAGAAGAAGTGTAAAATCAGCCTGCGGAGCAACGGCAACAAGCTTTTTTCTGCCGCCTGCAAAGTATTCCGCCATAGGACGGTCAAAGCCTTTTGAGAGATAATATTCAACTGTATTCGGCATAATATTCCCCCTTACTTTAAAGGCTCTATAGCAAATAATTCCTGCTGGTCAGCGGCAAGCTCCCAATTTTCTTTTAGTTCCTCTTGGTGGAAAGCCGCCCACCCTAAAAGCATTTTAAGCTGTTTGTTCGGCATTGTACCCTCTAATACTTCAATATCGTTTATTGATACAATTACTTCGTTGTCACCGTACTTTGCGTGAAAGTGCGGCGGCATATGGTCACGCCAATTTATATAGATTTTTATTCCTCTGAACATACATATTGTCGGCATAAATATAATACCCTCTTTCTTTAAGTATATTATAACACATTCTTATGTGTTGTACAAGTATAAATTTATACAAAAATACTTGTACAAGTTTGTTTATTATTCCTATTGAAATATAGTTGTACAAGTATTATAATATAAGTACAGAGTTAAGGAAAGGGGCGTTACAGATGAAACGCACAATGCACAGCAAGGTTATGACAATAGCGAACAGGCTTGTAAAGCAAGGCTATAACAGAGCTAATGCAATGGTAAAAGCGTGGGTGCTTGTCAAGCTCCCGAACATCTGCACAAAGGTTGCAGGCGTGACCTACGGCAAACGTCAGCAGGCTATTGAACACCTTACACACTACCGCCCCGAACACATCAGAATCAGCCTTTACCGTGACAACGCAAACGCATATGACCGCAACGCAATTGCAGTTATAGCAACCGTAAAGGGCAAAGGCTCGTACACAATGGGTTATCTTCCGAAAGCTCTGGCGGCGTTCATAGCTCCGCTTATGGACGCAGGACGTACAATCACAAGCCGCCTTGCAGGTATCAGGGGAACAAATGAGCCGTACTTAAATTACGGACTTGGAATAGAGGTGAGAATATAAACAACATAAAGCATTGCGAAAAAGAAAACACCCTTGCAAGACTACCACGAAAAGCAAGGGCAACACCGCAACACATATCGGAGCGGATAAGTATATTATAGCTTTTCTGCTCCGAAAATGCAAGCACGGAACACAAAGACCGTTTGGACGTTATATACAGGGTGCATAAATGCAACGCCGCTGTATTACCGCCATATCGTGCTCAGGCACGGTAGTAATGCGGCGGCAATATAAATTACATAACAGAAAGGACAGCAGAAAATGGATAGAATTCAAGAAATGGACAGGCTTGTACAAGCAGAGCTTTCAAAACTCAATATACCGCAATCAGACTTTGACGGAATGGCAAAGGTTGTTTGTAACTTCAACAAAGAGTATTCCCAACTCAAAGAAGAAAATCACAGCGTATTTTTAATGTTACTTTTAACCGCCGCATATAATGCAGGGCGTGAAAGCGTGGCGGCATTATGAATACTAAAATATTACCGCCGTCAGATTTTAACGCAAAGCCGTTATTGATTTTTTTAGAGCAACAAGCGCAGACAAAAGAAACATTGCGTATATTAGGACATCAAGAAATCTGTTTCGGGCAAATAAAAGACCTTATTTATAAATTGCAAGAGCAGAACGCTCCCGAATGGCTTATATATTGTCACCTGTTTAACTACGGTTACATAGAGGGCAAAAGAGCAGAACGCAGAAAAAGCAAGCACATTACAAAATAAAAGAAACAGCAGCGGCATAACAAACCGCTGTTTTCTTTTTAGGGGGTTACTTTTGTTACCATACTTTTTAGGGCAGCCGAAATAGCCGAATGTTTTAGGGGCGGTAAAATGGTAAATAACGCTTTTATTCATCTTCGTTTAGCTGTGTCAAAATATCATCAAGCTTTGACTGCTCGGCGGCTATTGTGCCGTTCACGTTTATGTTGTCGCTCGGTTTAAATCCTGTGCGGTCAAGAATATCCTTTGCGGCTGAAAATCTCACGTTGTCGCTATCAGACTCCAACAGATTTTCCATTGTTTTAACAGCCTTTGGAGCAAGCGTTTGAACACACACTCGCAACTGCTTTGAAAGCTCTGCGGCAAATTCTTCATCTTTCTTCCAGTTGCATATTGTCTGCTCGCTGATTTTAAGCTCCCTCGCAATCTGCGCTTGTGTATAGCTTCCGCAAACAAGCATTTCTATGCACTTTTTCTGCTTCGATTTTAGCATAATATCACCTCGATTTATTAAAAATGTTTAAAACTTTCTCGCTGTTTTGTGCCTGTTTTCGCCGCTTTTAGGGGCGTATTGCGACTTTTTTATATAGTAATATAAAACGTCACACTACAGATAAAATGGGAAAATGGGGCGTTTTTGACGAAAAAATTTCCTCGGGCGCACGAGGCGACTGTTTTGTCGAGGCTGTATTCGTTATCTTTTCAGAGAAAAAAACGATTATTTTTTGACGGGGGGCAGTACCGCAATTCACAATGCAGTTTTTGTTGTGCCGCTGCCGATAATTAATTATTTATCGTTAATTCTTGAAAGATAATCGGTGATTTATAGTTTTTCTTCAATGGTGTACTGTATCGAATCGAGTTGAGTGTCGATATTGTCAATTTTTTTAATTTTTATAACTTCTAACGCCTGATTGAATGTAATATCAACGCCGTTATTTTCTTTTGCAGTTTTTACAAGCTCTTGCGCCAATTCTACTATTCTCAATTCCTCGCTTAATGTTCCTGAATATTTCATTTTTTCACCCCCTTTCTATGTATCAGCAATGGCAAATATACGTAATAACAAACCTAATAAAAACTATAGTAGCAAAAATCTATCTTTTCGCCTGTTATTTCTTCAACCTTGTTATTCAAAAGCTCTTTGTAATACTTGTAAAGAGAAACGCTTTCACTTGGTAAACGCAGACTGTTTGTTTCTCTGTTGCCCTCTGTGATTATGCTTTTCAATTCTTCTATTTGCTGTAATAAGCTGTAGTATTCGGCTTGTGTATATTCAAGCTGTTCCTGTAATTCTGCTTTTGTCATAAAATAATCCTTTCATAAGATTGTCGTTAATTGTGCTTGCATTGTCAAATGTAGTTATGTATATTTTTTTCTGTACATCTATATAAGGGAAAATAAAAAAATAATAATATATTTTTTAATAACATATTATTTTATTTTTTCTCTATATAGGTTTGTATAAAAAAACTACATAACTACACTAATTAATAATATTTGACACCGCTATAAAAATAATTCGGAATTTTGTTCCATACTATCGGGACATAATAAGCTACGCCCGAAGCGGTACGCTTTTTCTGAACTGCTCTTTCTTCTCTTTCGATTACAGAAAAAGCTCTGCCTATTTGTCTTACATCTGCATTTTTAAAGTATGGCGCAATTTTTGCAGGCTCTACCCATTCCCATTTATCAACAGGCTTTGTAAAGTCAAGAATAT
>CAZNUF010000053.1:0-5875 GCA_964576125.1 uncultured Ruminococcus sp.
CGGATAATTCTAAATTGGAATTATTGTTATATTGTTATATAATATAATAATTTGAGTAGAAATATGCAAATGTGTCTGTAATGTTATCAATCCTATTTTATGTGATAAAGGAGTACTACGTAATGCCAAAAAATATTACAATACAGAAGATAATCAGTATTTTGTTACATAGACTAAAATTTATTCTGCTTGCAACTTTGTTGGCAGGTATATTGTTTTTCTTATATTCAAAATTTATTATTACACCAATGTACAGTACATCTTCAATGATTTATGTGCAGAACTATAACGGTGACAGTACATCGAATAAAGAAAATAATAAGATTTACAGTTCTGACATCAGCGGTTCTTCTAATCTTGCTAAAATATGCGTTACACTTTTTAAAAATTCAGACGAGATTACATCGTTATATAACGACTGCAATGTTAGTATTTCCGTTAATGAGGAGACATTCTTTATCACAATAAATGTTTCGGGTGATGATCCTCAGAAGTGTGCAAATGTAGCTAATCAGGTTGCAGATCAATGTAAAATTGTTTTTGATAAGTATCTGAAGTATGGTACAATTGGCGGCATACGTGAGGCTAAAGTACCGACCAAACCGTATGAACCCAATAACCTTAAAAATTCTTTAATAGGTTTGCTTGTAGGCTTAGCGGCTTCTTGTGTTATAGCAATACTCCTTGAACTCATTGATACAACCATAAAAGCAGATGATGATATTCAGGAAATCTATGGCTTGCCTGTATTTGCGGAAATTCCTGATTTTGAAACTCAAGGAAGGTGATTGCAATGAAAATAAAAGTGTTCGGAAAAGATAAGAATAAAAAGAATACTATAGAAACCTCGGGCGGTACTTTGTCTGATAAATCTAAATTTGCAATTGTTGAGTCATATAAGTCAGCACGTACTAATATTATGTTCTCGCTTTCGGCTGTTGATAAAAAGATTTTTGCAGTAACAAGTCATTCAAAAGGCGAGGGTAAAAGTACAGTTTCTGCAAATCTTGCAATTTCATTCTCAAAAATGGAGAAGAAAGTACTGTTGATTGACTGCGACTTAAGACGTCCTAATATCCATAATATTTTCAATATTGATAACTCATCAGGAATTTCGAACATAATTGGTAAGATGGTAAGCTTTGAAGATACAGTTAAGCGTGATGTGCTTAATAATCTTGACATTCTACCGTCAGGCACTATTCCGCCAAACCCGTCGGAGCTTATGTGTTCTGCAACCTTTATTGAGCTTATGAATAAGCTTTCCGAGGAATACGACTATATTATATTTGATACTCCGCCTATCGGTGTTGTTGCCGACGCATTGTTGCTTAAGGACTTAATAGCCGGTTTTGTTGTTGTAGTAAGAGAGCGTACAACAACTCACGGCGACTTGCGGAAGCTTCTTGACAGCGTAAAGCTTGCTGATTCAAAGGTTTTAGGACTGATTGAAGTCGGATGTGAATTGAGTCAGAGGAGAAGTAAAAAGGGTTATTATTACTATCAATATTACTAATATAAGGCAAAATATAACAGACTTACAAACTTTGAACAAAAACAAGCTTGTAAGTCTGTTCTTTTTTGTTTAACTAAAAATGCAAGATTTATAAAAAAGACTTGCATTTTATCCCCGTATGTTATAGAATATATAAAGGTTTTAAAAGATTTTTTGCAATTACAAATTAAGGGGATAGCAAAATGAATTATTTAAACTGTGGCAAGGAAGAACTTGAAAAGGAATATGCCGCACTTGCAAAAGAATATGAGGATGTCAAGGGCAAGGGTTTAAAGCTCAATATGGCTCGAGGAAAGCCGGGAAAAGAACAGCTCGACTTATCTTTGGGTCTGCTTGACGTATTAAACAGCAAATCTGATTTTGTCGGAACAGACGGAATGGATTGCAGAAACTACGGTGTTCTTGAGGGTATAGACGAATGCAGAAAGCTTTTCGGCGATATTCTCGGTGTTGATTCAAAATACGTTATGGTTGGCGGAAGCTCAAGCCTTAATATGATGTTTGATACAATATCCTGTATGATGACAAAATCTATCGTTGATGGTTGCAAGCCCTGGTATGAGGTTAAGAACAGAAAATTCCTCTGTCCTGTTCCGGGATATGACCGTCACTTTGGCATTACCGAGTATTACGGCTTTGATATGATTCCTGTTCCTATGACCGAAAACGGTCCAGATATGGACGTAGTTGAGAAGCTTGTTGAAACTGACGATTCAATTAAGGGTATCTGGTGTGTTCCTAAGTATTCAAATCCGCAGGGAATTACCTACAGCGATGAAACAGTTAAGAGATTTGCCGCATTAAAGCCTGCTGCTAAAGATTTCAGAATTATGTGGGATAATGCTTACTGCATTCACGACATAAACAATACTCCCGATGTGCTTTTAAATATTTTTGACGAGTGTAAAAAGAACGGAACAGAAGATATGCCAATACTTTTCTGTTCAACTTCAAAGATTACTTTCCCCGGTGCAGGTGTTGCCGCAATGGCTGCTTCGGAAAACAATATGAAGGTTTTCAAGGAAAGATATAATTATGAGGTTATCAGCTATGATAAGCTCAATATGCTTCGCCATGTAAGATATTTTAAAGATTTTGACGGTGTTATGGAGCATATGCAGAAGCATAAAGCAGTATTAAGACCAAAGTTTGATATTGTTCTGAATGCTCTTGATTTAAATCTTAAGCCTGTAGGAATAGGTGAGTGGACCAACCCCAACGGCGGTTACTTTGTAAGCATTGACGTACTTTCGGGTACAGCAAAAAGAGTTGTACAGCTTTGTAAGGAAGCAGGCGTTGTAATGACAGGAGCAGGTGCAACCTATCCTTACGGCAATGACCCTGATGATAAAAACATCAGAATAGCTCCTACATTCCCTCCAAACGATGAGCTTATTACTGCTATGGATGTGTTCTGTATCTGCACAAAGCTTGCCGCTTGCGAAAAGCTGCTCGAAAAATAATAGATTTTTACATTTTTTCGCAATTTCGGGTTTATTTTATTATAAAATACGTTAAAATGGACTTATAAAATATAAAATTTGTCAAATAAAAATATTTTTTTATTAAATATTTCTGTATCCATTGACATTTTTGGAAAAAAATTTTATAATAACTCTGTTACGTCTGTATTTATGCTTAGTAACAGAGTTATTTTTTCGCATACAATTCGGACAATTATATTACGGAGGTTTCAAAGGCATGAAAAGAGTTCCAAAGCCTATGTTCTTCATTGTTGCTTTGCTGATACTTGCCTTTTCGTTTACTGCGATTTTCGGAGTATCCTACTACACAGGCGACAACCAAAACACAGTATTAAAAGGCATCGGCGATATACGATGGGGAATTGACATCAGAGGCGGTGTTGAGGCAACATTTAAGCCTGCCGATAACTATGACGCAACTGATGAGCAGTTAGAATCTGCTAAATCAATCATTGAACTTCGTATGATTTCACAGGGTATCACAGACTATGAGCTGTATGCCGACAAAGGAAACGATAGAATCATAGTTCGTTTTCCGTGGAAATCAGACGATAAAGAGCAAAATGCTGTAGAAGCAATCAACGAGATTTCTTCAACCGCAAAGCTTACATTCCGCCCCGGTAAGGAGTACGCAAATACTGAGGTCGGTTCTGACGGTAGCTATGTTTATAAAACTCCGTCAGGCGATACCGAAAACGTACTTATGGACGGTTCTCAGGTTAAGTCTGCAAGAGCCAGCGTATATCAGAATGACAAAGGCGAGTCACAATACGTAGTAAGCCTTGAGTTTACAGATGAAGGCGCAAAAACTTTCGGAGAAATTACATCACAATATGTTAATAACACTATTTCAATCTGGATGGACGATATTATGCTTTCCGCTCCTACGGTAAATTCTGCAATTACTGATGGTAAGGCACAGATTGAAGGAGATTTCACAGCTAAGGAAGCAACTGACCTTGCCAACAAAATTAACGCAGGTGCATTGCCCTTCCAGCTTGAAACAGTAAGCAACGGCAGTATCAGTGCTACTCTTGGTGAAAATTCATTGACAGCTATGGCTTATGCAGGCGTTATTGCATTTATCATCATTTCACTTATTATGATTATTTTCTACCGTCTGCCCGGATTTATTGCTGTTATTTCACTTCTTGGTCAGATGGGACTTACAATTGCTGCCGTTTCAGGTTACTTTACAACAATTCCTTCCTTTACAATGACTCTTCCCGGTATTGCCGGTATGATATTGTCAATCGGTATCGGCGTTGACTGTAACGTTATTACAGCAGAACGTATCAAGGAAGAACTCAAGGCAGGAAGAACGCTCGACGGTGCTCTTGACAGAGGTACTAAAAATTCACTGTCTGCAATTATCGACGGTAATATGACCGTAATTATCGTTTCTGTAATTCTTATGCTTGTATTTGGTCCGTCAAATATTCTTTCAATTATTTTCGGCGAATCAACAACAGGTACAATTTACTCATTCGGTTACACACTTCTCGTCGGCGTTATCGCAAACTTTGTAATGGGTGTATTCCTTTCAAGAATAATGCTGAGAAGCGTTGCGGGCTTCAAATTCCTGCGCAAAAAATGGTTATTTGGAGGTGCTAAGAATGACAAATGATGTTCAGACAAAAGCAAATTCACAGATGACCGTTGAGCAGGTTAGCGAAAAGTACAACGGCGGAAAAAAGATTATTGATTTTGTAGGCAAGAGAAAAGTATTCTTTGGTATTTCAATTGCAATTATTGTACTTGGTATAATCTGCAACTTCATTTTCGGAACAACTCTTGACATTCAGTTCTCCGGCGGTGCTACTCTGCGTTTCAGCTATAGCGGAGAAATCAGCCAGAATGAGCTTTATGACTACATACAGAACAAGACTACCGATAAGATTACAACATCTTTCTCAACAGATATTATGGGTAATTCCGGTAACAACGTTTCTGTACAGTTCTCGGGCAATGATGCTATTGAAACAGATATTCAGCAGAATCTTGAAAAAGATCTTCAGAAGCAGTATCCCGATAATAACTTCAAGTGCCTCGAATCAAGCTCGGTTGACGCTTCAATGGGCTTTAACTTCCTCTTAAAGTGTCTTACAGCTGTAGCAATTGCATCAATCTTAATGGTGCTTTATGTTACAATCCGATTCAAGAAAATCGGCGGTCTTTCGGCTGGTGTTATGGCGCTTGTTGCGTTGTTCCACGATATAGCTATGATTTATTTCCTCTATGTTATTTTCCAGATGCCGATTGACTCAAACTTCATCGCAGTTGTTCTTATGATTCTCGGTTATTCGCTTAACGATACAATCGTAATCTACGACCGTGTACGTGAGGAAAGAAAGATTCTCGGCAGCAAGGCTGATGTTGGTATGGTATTCAACCTTAGCTGCACAAAGACAATGAAGAGAACAATTATGACATCAATCACAACGCTTTCAGCTATTCTGATTGTTTACATAGTTGCTGTCTTCTTCAATATTTCATCAGTTCAGTCGTTTGCACTTCCTATGATGATAGGCGTAATTTCAGGTTGCTACTCATCAATCTGTATCGCAGGTCCACTCTGGGTAATGTGGCAGAATCACAAGAAGGCAAAGAAAGCCATAAAGAAAGCTTCAAAGTAATTTCTTTAAAATCTATAAATTCAGGGGTTGCGTTCAGAATAATTATATTCTGTGCACCCCCTTGTTTTTCGGAGCGTAATAAATGAAAAAATTTATATCATTCGTACTTTCATTATTTATTATTTTCATAACTGCTTTTTCTTTTTCGTCCTGTTCCTCTGATAAAGAAAATGTAAAAAAAGACAGCAGTAAAATAAGTGTTGTCACCACGATTTTTCCTTACTACGATTTTACACGAA
>CAZNUF010000053.1:5975-7463 GCA_964576125.1 uncultured Ruminococcus sp.
AATGCTAAAAGAAAAACTGTAGTATTTGGTGACCGTTTTCCGTTTCTGTACTTCGTAACCGATTATTCGCTTGAATATGAATGTGCTTTTCCCGGTTGCAGCAGTGAAACCGAGCCGAGTATTTCAACCGTCACTCATATGATAGACTTCACACGTAAGAATGAAGTACCCGTAGTTTTTTACCTTGAATTTTCAAACGGAAAGGTTGCAAGGCTGATTTCAGAGGATTCCGGGGCAAAAACAATGCGTTTTTCATCTTGTCATAACGTGACGAAAGATGAATTTGCAGGCGGAGCAAGTTATATTTCTTTAATGGAACAAAACTCAAATGCACTAAAGGAGGCTTTAAACTGATGGCGCTTATTGAAATAAAAAATGCCTCAATGGGTTATGAGGGCAAAATTGTTTTGTCGGACATTAACCTGAAGATTAACGAGGGTGACTATGTCTGCATAGTAGGTGAGAACGGCTCGGGTAAAACTACGCTTATGAAGTGCCTTCTCGGACTTTTGTCGGTTCAGAGCGGTTCAATTACCTACGGTGACGGTTTAAAGCAGTGCGAAATCGGTTATCTTCCACAGCAAACCGTACTGCAAAAGGATTTTCCTGCATCTGTTTCCGAGGTGGTGCTCTCGGGTTGTCTTAACAAAAAGCATACTCTGTTCTATTCAAAGGAGCAAAAGGAAACAGCGGCTAAAAATATGGAGCTAACCGGAATATATCCACTCCGTAAAAAGTGCTTTCGCGAGCTTTCGGGCGGACAACGTCAGCGGGTATTGCTTGCAAGAGCACTCTGCGCTACTCATAAATTGCTCATACTTGACGAGCCTGTAACGGGACTTGACCCCAAAGCCGCTTCCGATATGTACGCTCTGATAAAAAATCTCAATAAAAACGGTATCACAATAATTATGGTATCCCACGATATTACGGCTTCGGTGAATAATGCCTCAAAAATTCTCCATTTATCTAAAAATACGTATTTTTACGGTACGGCGCACCAGTATCTTCATTCCGAAATTGGCAGAAAGTTTATGATTACCGACTGCCCGTGCGATGACTGCCGCCACAATCATAGGGGAGGTGCTTTGCAGTGATAGAAATGCTTGCAGAAATGTTTTCGTATAATTTCATAATCAGAGCTTTTATTGTAGGCTTGCTTGTGTCGCTTTGTGCATCCTTGCTCGGAGTAACGCTTGTTCTGAAACGCTATTCAATGATAGGCGACGGACTTTCTCACGTTGGATTCGGTGCTCTTGCAATTGCCGCATCTCTTAACCTTGCACCGCTTGAGGTTGCAGTCCCCGTCATAATAATTGCGGCATTCTTACTATTAAGGCTTTCCGAGAACAGTAAAATCAACGGCGATGCCGCAATTGCGATAATTTCAAGCACTTCACTTGCAATCGGTGTTGTGTGCGTAAGTGTTTCGGGAGTAAATACCGACCTGAACTCCTATTTATTCGGAAGTATTCTTGCAACAACAAA
>CAZNUF010000054.1:0-5974 GCA_964576125.1 uncultured Ruminococcus sp.
GTTTTATCGGTAAAGTTTGATTGCCACTGCGGACACGGCACGCCGTGTCCCTACGTCTGTATACTGAACGTTCAATTCCGAATTACGCATTCCGAATTCCGAATTAATTTATTCTGTCGGGGCGGGAACTGATGCGGCGTAGGCTTCGTAGTCCGGCACCTTCCACTCGTCCTTAAACTCGTCCTTGACGGGGAAAACACGCAACAGCATAACGCTTTTTTCGCTGTCGGACTTGTTCTCCTGTGTGCTCAGCGAAAAGATAAAGCCCTGATACCAGAATGAACTGTTCGAGTCAAACGTTGTGCGATAGAAAATGTCCTGCAAAACGTCAAGGCTGTCTGTCGGGAACTGGCAGACTGCTGCCGCCATAATTGCGGATTTCTTAAGAATTGCGTCGCTGTTGCTTGCATATTCGTCCTGTGCAACGAAATTCGACATTGTTGTTCCGCATCCGATGTTCATAATTTTGCCTGTCTGCGCCTCAACCGTTGCTGTAAAATTGGTATCGCTTTCGTTATAGTAATAGTAGCGGATTTCAACGCCGTTTGAGTCGGTATCTATTTCTCCCTTGACCTTCCACTTTTCCTTGTTGATTGCAAGAATTCCGTCTGTTCTTCTTGCAATTTCGTTGTACTTTTCGGTAAATTCAGGGAGCGTAAGCGTAAAGCGCATACCGTTTACGTTGTCGCTTTCTTCAACTGCGTTTTCATTTTTTGCTGAAAAAATCTGGTCACCCGTTGCAATTTTTTCGGGCTGTTCAACTTCTATTGAATTTTTGTTGTCATTACAGCCGCAAAAGAGTACGGTTGAGATTATAAGTAAAGATATTAATAATTTTTTCATATTCAGATTCAATTTTTAATTCGGAATTAATTGTACATTGTTAATTGTTAATTGTTAATTGTTATAACGATTAGGGCGGATAAAATCCGCCCTTATGTTTATTCGTTTTCTTTATTTTCTTCGGCTGTTGCTTCCTGCTCTGCGGTATTATCCTGTGCAGTTTCTTCCGTTTCATTCTCGGAATCGGAATTTTCTTCCTCTGCCTCGTGCGGTGCACGTGCGATTGTAACAACCTTGTCGTCGCCGTTTACCTTCATTACGGTAACGCCCTTTGACGGACGTGAGCATACTCTGATTGACTCTGCTGCAATTCTGATGATTATGCCCTCCTGCGAGATTATGATAATATCGTCGTCAAGATTGACAACCTTGATTGCGGCAACATCGCCGTACTTTTCAACGTGGTAGTTTGTAAGTCCCTTGCCGCCTCTGCTCTG
This sequence comes from uncultured Ruminococcus sp., assembly GCA_964576125.1. GTDB lineage: Bacteria > Bacillota > Clostridia > Oscillospirales > Acutalibacteraceae > Ruminococcoides. The sequence continues at coordinate 1,281 of CAZNUF010000054.1, forward strand.
AACACGGTAATCGTCGGGGCTTGAAAGTCTGCCGTAGCCTGTTTCGGAAACTGTCAGCACAAGTCCGCCCTCACGCACAACGCTCATTCCGACAACACAGTCGCCGTCTTTGAGCTTGAGTGCCTTAACGCCTCTTGCCTGTCTGCCCATTTCACGCACGTCGGTTTCATTAAAGCGGATTGCAACGCCCTTCTTAGTTGCAACGATAACCTGCTGATTGCCGTCGGTCATTCTTACCCACGCAAGCTCGTCGCCCTCGTTGAGTTCGAGCGCAATAAGTCCTCCCTTACGTGCAGTGTTGTACGCATTGAGTGCAATACGCTTGATTATACCCTGACGTGTTACCATAATCAGGTACTTGTCCTCGTCAAACTCGGGCACTCTTATCATAGAGGTTACTTTTTCGTCGGGTGAAATTGGCAACAGATTTGCAATGTTAATGCCCTTTGACTGTCTTGAACCCTCGGGAACCTCGTAACATTTGAGCCTGTAAACTCTGCCCTTGTCGGTGAAGAACAGCACGTAGTCGTGTGAATTGATTATGAACATTTCGGTTGCAACGTCCTCTTCACGGCGTGACATACCCGAAACACCTCTGCCGCCTCTGCGCTGAATCTTATAGGTATCAACCGAAAGTCGCTTTACATAGCCGAACTGTGTAAGAGTGAGCACACACTCCTCCTGCGGAATGAGATCCTCAATATCAACCTCTCCGCTGATTGAGCAGATTTCGGTACGTCTTGGGTCGGCGTATTTATTTCTGATTGCAAGGAGCTCTTCCTTGACAATCTCAAGCTTTTTTGTTTCGCTTGCAAGGATTTCCATAAATTCCTTTATTTTTGCGTGAAGTGCGGCAATTTCGTCCTCAATCTTTGCCTGCTCCATATTTGTGAGCTGACCTAAACGCATCTGAACAATAGCCTGCGCCTGAACCTCGTCAAGACCGAAACGCTCCATAAGAGCAGTCCTTGCAGTCGGCAAGTCTTTGCTGTGTCTGATGATTGCAATTACCTCGTCAATAAAGTCAAGCGCAATTTTCAGACCTTCGAGGATATGAGCCCTGTCCTGTGCCTTCTTTAAGTCAAACTCGGTACGGCGGCGGATAACGTCCTCCTGAAAATCTATGTAGCACTTGAGCATTTCCTTAAGCGAAAGAATTTTCGGCTCGCCGTCAACAATTGCAAGCATAATTGCGCCGAAGGTCACCTGCATCTGTGTGAACGAGAAAAGCTGATTAAGCACAATCTGGGGTGATGCGTCACGCTTGATGTCGATTTCAATGTGCATACCCTGACGGTCGGAGTGATCCTCAATATTCGAGATACCCTCCATTTTCTTGTCCTTTACAAGGTCGGCAATATGCTCAATAAGCCTTGCCTTGTTGACCTGATACGGAAGCTCGGTAACGACAATCTTGAATCTGCCGTTCTTGCCCTCGACAATTTCCGTCTTTGCACGGACGGTGATTTTGCCCTTACCCGTTGCGTAAGCGGCACGGATTCCGCTTCTGCCCATAATGATACCGCCTGTCGGAAAGTCGGGACCGGGCATACACTCCATCAGCTCGGCAACCTCTGCGTCGGGATTGTCAATAAGCATACAGACTGCGTCAATCGTTTCGCCGAGGTTGTGCGGCGGAATGTTCGTAGCCATACCAACGGCGATACCGCTTGAGCCGTTCACGAGAAGATTCGGAAAACGGCTGGGGAGCACATCAGGCTCTTTAAGACGGTCATCGTAGTTGGGGCTGAAATTAACGGTGTCCTTGTCAATATCGGTGAGCATTTCCATTGAGATTTTGCTCATTCTCGCCTCGGTGTAACGGTAAGCAGCAGGCGGGTCGCCGTCGACAGAACCGAAGTTACCGTGACCGTCAACGAGCATATATCTCATTGAAAAGTCCTGTGCAAGTCTTACCATAGCATCATAAACGGATGCGTCACCGTGAGGGTGGTACGCACCGAGCACCGAACCTACCGTATCGGCGCACTTGTGGTATGGCTTTGACGGTTCAAGACCTCTTTCGTACATCGTGTAGAGAATACGTCTGTGAACAGGCTTTAAGCCGTCACGCACGTCAGGTAGCGCACGAGCAACGATTACGCTCATTGAGTAATCGAGAAAGCTCTTGCGCATCTCATTCTGTAAATCTACGTCAATAATTTTTGCATTATTCAATTGTTCATTGCGTTCATTATCCATATTTTTACCTCGAATATAAATCGAATTTAATTTTTAAGTCTGCTGTTTTATTAGTGTGGAGTGTTGAGAGTGGAGTGTGGAGTTAAGGGTCGCTCCGCTCCGAATTTATAATAGTGTGTGTTGTTTGGAAAGGTTTGTTTTCTAAACTAATTTTGTTATATCGTTAACGTTTAGTTTTTAGTGTAGGGAACAACCCCTGTGTTGTTCCTACATAAGTAAGATGAATTTCCGTTAGGAACGACACAGGGGTCGTTCCCTACATTTGTAAAAACATCTGCGGCAACGCCGCATATAAATAAATTCGGGCAATAAACCTTTATATTATTGCAACCTATCTGCTCGACCAAAACTCCACTCTTCACACTCCACACTTCACTCTTTTAGAAGTGTTTTATATTATTATTAATCTTTTCATACAAATCGGGGAGTCTTTTTTTGACATTGCAGGGGCGGAAGGTTTTTGAGTCTACAAATCCGTGCTCTGTTGAGCCGTAGCCGAGTTCGGTTTCACTGCCGTCAGGCTCAATGCGCTTTACCGTATATGAAAACTCAATTCTTGCGGCTGACATAGCTGTGCACCAGGTACGTATGATAAGCTCGTCCTCGTAGCAGGCCGGCAATTTAAAATGGCAGTTGAGATTGCGCAGAGGCGTCATAACTCCTGCCTCTTCCATTTCGGTGTAGCTTGTGCCGAACATTTTTATATAATCAGACCTGCCGACTTCATACCATACGGGATAGTTTGAATGGTGAGCAATTCCCATTCTGTCGGTTTCGGCGTATCTTACGGTGATTTTTGACCTTGAATGCATTTTCACAACCCCTTTATAAGAATTGATGTTTTTTATAGCTTTGTATTCATTTTTACGTAGGTATAGACTTTATTGAGTGTGGAGAGTGGAATTTGGAGTTTGGAGTTAAGGGTCGCTCCGCTCCGAATTTGAAATAGTGCGTATTGTTTGGAAAGGTTTGTACGCTGAATTAAAATTAATATATATTTATCAACTTAACAAATTAATTTAATTTTAAAGTCGGGCAATAAACTTTTGATTTATTACAACCTATCCACCCGACCGAAACTCCACACTTCACACTCCAAACTCCACTCTGACTTATACGTCCAGATTCTGAACGTATTTTGCATTCTTTTCTATAAAATCTCTTCTCGGCTCTACCTTGTCACCCATAAGGATTGTAAAGGTTTCGTCTGCGGCTTCGGCGTCGCTTAACTCAACTCTTAACATAAGTCGTGTTTCGGGGTTCATTGTTGTTTCCCAAAGCTGTTCGGCGTCCATTTCACCAAGACCTTTGTATCGCTGGATTTCGCTTTTGCCCTCAATCTGCGACAAAATCTGGTCACGCTCAATATCGGAGTAGGCGTACTTATGGTCCTTGTTCTTCGTGATTCTGTAAAGCGGAGGCTGTGCAATGTACACGTGGCCTTCCTCTACGAGAGGACGCATATATCTGAAGAAGAACGTAAGCAAAAGCGTCCTGATGTGCGAGCCGTCAACATCGGCATCCGCCATAATGATTACTTTATCATATCTTAATTTGTTAATATCAAATTCATCGCCGATACCCGTTCCAAGTGCAGTAATTACGGGCATCAGCTTATCGTTGCCGTAAACCTTGTCAATTCTTGCCTTTTCAACGTTGAGCATCTTACCCCACAGAGGAAGAATTGCCTGTATTCTTCTGTCACGTCCGCCCTTTGCAGAGCCGCCGGCGGAGTCACCCTCGACAATGAAAATTTCGGTTTCACTGCTGTCCTTCGACTGACAGTCGGCGAGCTTGCCGGGGAGCTGTGCCGATTCAAGCGCAGACTTTCTTCTTACGCTCTCCCTTGCCTTTCTTGCCGCCTCTCTTGCCCTTGCGGATGCGAGCGACTTTTCAAAAATTGCCTTTGCAACAGCGGGATTTTCTTCAAGATAAACCGACAGCTTTTCACGCATCAGCTTATCAACCATTGTTCTTACCTCGGTGTTGCCGAGCTTTGCTTTGGTCTGACCTTCAAACTGCGCTTCTTTGAGCTTTACACTGACGATTGCAGTCAAGCCTTCTCTTACGTCCTCACCGCTTAAATTCTTGTCGTTTTCCTTTAATTTTCCGAACTTACGTGCGTAGTCGTTCATTACGTAGGTCAGCGCACGCTTGAAGCCCTCTTCGTGAGTACCGCCGTCAGTGGTGTGAATATTGTTGGCAAATGTTAAAATATTTTCGTTGTAGCTTTCGTTGTACTGCATTGCAATTTCAACTGCAATGGTATCCTCCTCATTCTTTGCGGCAAAGTAAATTACATCGGGGTGGATAACCTCTAAAGAGCGTTTCTTGTGGATAAAGTCGATAAAGCTTTTTATGCCGCCCTCATAAACAAAGTTGTTTTTGATTATATTTTCCGTATCACGCTCGTCACGCAGTTCAATATGAATGCCTGCATTGAGGAACGCCTGTTCACGCAGACGTCTTTCAAGCACAGAGTAATCGTAAAC
>CAZNUF010000054.1:6074-7434 GCA_964576125.1 uncultured Ruminococcus sp.
GAGCCAATGTACATACCGGGGCGTTTTCTTACGGCTTCAAGACCTTCGAGAACCTGAATTTCATCAGCGCCGTATTCCTGCTCGACCTTTGTCATTTCAACCTTGGATTCGTCGCTGAAATCCTCGATAACTTTGGACTCGTTATCCAGCTCCTCTTTGTTGTTATTTTCAATTTTCTCAATCAATTCATTTACTTCATAAACTTCTTTATCCATATTTACCTCCGACAGTGTATCACTGCTCCATAGTGTAGGGAATGGTCTTGACCATTCCGCAAAAATACTGCAAACATCTGAAACTATCGGAACGGTCGAGACCGTTCCCTACATTTATGTTAAAATAATGCGGTTAAATTTTTACTTTTTAAATTCCACGAAATAAGGTATCAGGAAAAATCCTGCCGTTACTGCGATTATATTTAAAATCATCAAACCTATTAAGCTTGTACCTGCTACCATATACAGCACCAAAACGTCAAAAATTGCAGTAATTAATGAAATTATTAGAAATAAAATTAAAATTTTCTTTTTTAATACTCTGAATTTTTTGCCGCAGTGGTAGCACGTGCACTCCTTTTTGACTGTTTCTTTTTTAACGTCTTTGTATCTGTAAATCGTTTTGCAATGCGGACATACGGGTAATTTAAACATACTTATCAGAACTTCCTGTTAGCCGAATATCTGTTGCCGTCGGGCTTTTTCGGCTCTTTTTCTTCCTGTGAGGGGATGTAGTGGCGTGTTCTGTTCATTCTCTGTGTGCTTTCGGAATGAATCTTTTTAAGCGGAACGTCGTCGGACGAATGCCTTTGACTGACATTCTTGATTACGGGAACGTAGCTTTCACTTTTTTCAGCCGGCTTATTAATTTCAGAGGAGTCAGAAATAATCTCGTTGCCTTTAAGCTTTTCTCTTGCGGCGTTGCGTTCAGCCTTAATCGTATTGAAAACGTCCGAATTTATCTTGAAGTCAGAGCCGGTGTCGGCTGACGCACCGAAGGTGTAGCCCTCATTTTCTTCAAGCTCTGAAGTAATAAGATTGTCGGAATATTCAATGCCGGCTTTGCGTGCCTCCATAGATTTTTTGTACTTTTTAAGCGGAACGAATTTTACGAATTTCGGGGAAATCACCGTGAAAATTATAAACGGAACGGCTACAAGCAAAATTCCGAGCGGATTATGAGCAAGACCTGCAAAAATCCAGCCTGCCATAATTGCAACGGAAATTACAGCCGTAAGGACAAACGCAAGCACAACCTTGCGGTTTACGACAACCTTACTTTCCTTTCCGCATCTCTCGCACACGTATTCAGCCTTTCGCCTGCTTGAATATGCGGAAACATATGAAATTCGTTTTGAACAATA
>CAZNUF010000055.1:0-7405 GCA_964576125.1 uncultured Ruminococcus sp.
TATTACGGAGGTTTTAAAATGTCAGAATATTTACCCGAGGGAAAACTTATTTCCGAACAGGAGAACATAAATATTATTCATTCGCCGCAGCTTCTTTATGAAGCTATGTACGACAGGAAAATACTTGAAGCAAAGGCTTTTATGTGCGATTCAGCCCACAACCTTATTGTCAATCTCGGCTCTATGAAGGGAATTATTCCACGAGAGGACGGCGCACTCGGCATACGTGAGGGTACAGTGCGTGACATTGCCGTTATTTCAAGGGTTAATCGCCCTGTTTGCTTTATCGTAAAAGGCTTTGATACAGACGAATACGGCAAAAAATGCGCAATATTATCAAGAGAAGCGGCACAAAAGCAATGCCTTGACAACTATATTTCAAAGCTAATCTGCGGAGATGTTGTCAACGCAAGAATAACTCACCTTGAAAATTTCGGTGCGTTTGCCGACATCGGCTGCGGAATCGTTGCGCTAATGCCGATTGACACAATATCAGTTTCACGCATTGAACATCCGAGGGAACGCTTTACCGTAGGTATGGATATAAAGGCTATAATAAAGTCAATTGAGAACGGTCGAATCAGTCTCAGTCACAAGGAGCTGCTTGGCAGCTGGGAGGAAAACGCCGCCAACTTTTCCCCCGGTGAAACTGTTTCGGGAATTGTGAGGAGTGTAGAAAACTACGGGGCTTTCGTTGAGCTTTCCCCTAACCTTGCAGGTCTGGCTGAATGTAAGGAAGGCGTAAAGGCAGGACAGCAGGCGAGCGTGTACATAAAAAGTATTATCCCTGAAAAAATGAAAATTAAACTGATTATTATAGATACCTTCGACTACAAATACAATCCTCAAAAGCCGCAGTATTATTTTTCGGAAAATCACATTGACAAGTTTATTTACTCTCCGGACAACTGCACAAAGCGAGTGGAAACTGTTTTTTAGGGCAGATAAAACCACTACGATTAGTTGACAGAAAATTACTCCGATGATATGATAATAATATATTATTTTTTGAGGAGTAAAATATGGAATTAACTGAAATCCTATTAATCGTTTTGTGTACTTCTGCGCTGATTATCAGCATTATCGGAGTTATTTTAATTCTTAAAAAAAACTATGGAAACGCACAGGCAGACCCTGATGAAATTGCAAGTATTGTCAGGAATGAAATCGGCGGACAAATGAGCACACAAAGGCAGGAGCTTTCAACGCAGATACAAAGTACCGTAAAAAATATGGGCGATATGATTTCTGCTAATCAGACTGATAAGATGTCACAGCTTGAAGAAAGAATCAAAACTTTTTCACTGGAAAATGAGCAGAAGCTTGAAAACATCAGACATTCTGTAGAGAAAAGACTTGAATATCTGCAAAACGATAATAACCGTCAGCTTGAAAAAATGAGAGAAACTGTTGACGAGAAATTGCAGAAAACACTTGAGGAGAAGATGAATAAGTCATTTTCACTTGTTAACGAACGTCTTGAACAGGTGTACAAGGGACTCGGCGAAATGCAGAACCTTGCCGTCGGTGTCGGTGATTTGAAAAAAGTTTTATCAAATGTCAAGACAAGAGGTATTCTCGGTGAAATTCAACTTAAAAGCATCTTATCCGAAATACTTTCGCCTGAACAGTATCAGGAAAATATTGCTACAAAGAAGGGTTCGAAAAACGTAGTTGAATTTGCAATCAAACTGCCGGCAGACGACGACAGCGTTGTCTATCTACCCATTGACTCAAAATTTCCGGGAGATACTTATGCAAACTTGCGTGATGCTATTGAGAAAGGCGATAAAGACGAAATAGATGCATCTGTGAAAGTTCTTGTTGCAACAATCAAAAGTGAGGCTAAAGATATTCACGATAAGTACATTGACCCTCCTAACACAACTGAATTTGCAATTATGTTTTTACCCTTTGAAGGACTTTACAGCGAGGTTGTCAACCGAGGTCTTGTTGAAGTATTACAGCGTGATTACAAGGTAAATGTTGCAGGTCCGAGCACTATGGCGGCTCTGCTAAATTCACTGCAAATGGGATTTAAAACACTTGCCGTTCAGAAGCGAAGTGCCGAAGTCTGGGAAGTTTTAGGCGGAGTTAAGCAAGAGTTTGATAAGTTCAACGATGTACTTGTTCAGACTCAGCAACGTATTGATCAGGCAAACAAGGAGCTTGATAAACTTGTCGGAGTACGGACAAGGCAAATTCAACGTAAGCTTAAAAATATTCAGTCGCCGACAAATTCAATCAGTGATTTTTCAGAAACAGAGGAATAGAATTTATATAATAAATTATGGGGCTGTCGCAAATGAGTAAAATTTGCAACAGGCCCCAATTTTTGATTGATTAAATTTTGGTAAGAATGATATTTTTTAAAATGTTAAAAATATCTTCAATAGCATACGCACTGATTCAGAGGGTGGATAAAATTTCCATCCTAATTTTTCATATTGTTTACTTTCCTTAACGCTATGCGAGCTTTTTCTCAAATAAAGGCTTGTGAAAACGGTCAGAGTTTGTTCGGTTTCAGAGCTTTTGGATATTGAATGCGAATGCAAGAAGAAAAAATTGCGTTTCGGTCTTTGTTTTTCCTCTCGTTAAAAATCTCCTGAATGCAAAGTCCTGATTGAAATAGCTCGCAGAAGCTCGCTCAAACGGCTTGATGAGGATGAAATCAAACAAATTGCGGAAAGGAATTTAGAAGTATATGACAAGCTTTAATGTTTTATAGAATAACCTTGAGGAGTTATCTCTTTTCTAAATGAAAGAGATACTACCCAATGTGATAGATAAATCGGTAAAGGGAATCAATACTCTGCAGGATTCATTACTGGAACTGACCTCAGCCGAAATCGCTTTCAGAGATGAAAGAGCGAGAAAAATCAATATAACCGTTTCTCACTTCCCGTACATCAAAACCATAAAAGACTTTGACTTTTCTTATCAGCCGACCATTAACAAAGATCAGATTATGGATTTTATGAGCCTACGTTTTATCGAAGACAAAACAAATATCATTTTTATCGGTTCAAGCGGCGTGGGTAAAACAACATCTTGCTACCGCTATCGGTATTGAAGCGACAAGCAAGCGAATCTCTACTTATTTCATTAACTTTGCCGTGCTTATCGCAGTGCCTGTTGTGAAACACAAACATTGCGTTACCAACTGATTAAGTTTGAAATTTTGCTCTACAATCGCCGACAAGCCGTCTATACTTTTTCTCATATCAACATTTGCGGAGGAAATGTAAATCTTTTCTGGGGGGATAGTCAGCATTTGTTTTCACCGCCCAATACCAATTTGGAAAAATATACTTCTTTTCCGTCGGCAAGCTCAGCTGCTCGTTCTATCCAGTATCTGATGGTGCTACGTTTTATGCCGTTTTCACGCAAAATTTCCGTCCACTCAGGTTGCTGTCTGTAAATTTTCTGACTAACAAAGCCCCTTCCTGTTCTGTCACTATAACCGCCTCCTTTTGCGTTTTCTGTTATTGTATCGCTTTCCGAGCGGTTTGTGTAGGTGTGTTTTATTTGACGGTTACGAAAAAAGGTTCGTAGATCGCTCTACGAACCTTCGTGGCTCCCCCAACTGGGCTCGAACCAGTGACATCATGATTAACAGTCATGCGCTATCGACTGTGTATATTCATATACCTGTCAAGGCAGTCGCTAAACAATTTATATTCTTATTGTACTCTGTTTCATAATTAAAGTATATCAGTTGAAATTGTCAATGTCAATTATATTAAAAACTGCTCATACGAAGAGTCCATAAGGATTTGTACTGAGTATCCCTTGCCTACCAAAATTTCTTTGAACAATTTGCAGATTATCATTCTCTGTCTTTCGGCAGGTGCGTTATCAAACTCGTCAGCCCAGCTTACAAATTCTTCATAGTAGTAATCAATCTTACTCATATCAGTTTCTTTGTCATTGAGCTGATTCTGCTTTTCAGCTATTCGCTGAACATTGTCTGCGATTTTACCCTTGGTAGTTTCAATAGCCATTGAAAGCACATCGGGAGTGAATTTGCTGTCGCCCAACAACGAATTTGCGATTTCCTCTGTAAGCTCACCGAGCTTTCTTTTCAGAGTTTCGGTTTCTTTATTCAGCCTTTTGATTTCAGACTTGATTTGCGAAATTTGTGTTCTGTACTTTTTCTCAATGGCTGTGTCCTTTGGCGTAGCCTTGATTTTGTCAAAGCATTTATACAATGCGTCAAGCACAATCTCATCTACCTTTGCGGCTGAATATACCGACTGTCCGTCACACTCGTTGCGTTTCATTGCTCTGCCTGAGCATAGATAGCGGAATCTCCTGCCACCGTCATGAGTTGTTCCGTCTTTTGTAGTGTATCTGTCAACAAAGCTGTTTGCACACAATTTCTTACCGCAATGAGCGCAGTAAATGTTACCGCCAAGGCTAATATTTTATTATGAAACAAATCCTTTGCACACTCTGTTCTCATATGCATCAATCAGAAGTTCCTCTACCTGTTTCAGTGCATTGGAATCGCTGTGCTTTAAGAAAAAGATTTTTGCGTTATGACCTTCCAATTCAATGATATGTTCTTTATCTACATAATCCCTGTTTTCCATTCTCTCAATCATTTGCATCGTCCTTTCTGTTTTCACGCTCATTAAATTTTTCTATATTTTCATCTGCATTTGAGGCGGCATTGCAAAGACACATTAATGCAACTCCGATAAATGCACCGACAAACAAGCCTATAATAAATCCAATCATTTTTTGTACCTCCTGTTATCAACACAGCCTAAACTGATAAGTAATCCTTTATCTATTTTGTTCAGAGATACTTGGGTTATCTCCCCTATCTTCTCTTTTAATCTGCATTTATCAATTGTTCTTAACTGTTCAAGTAAAGCAATTGACTTTTTCGGCAGACCTGCGCCTTTAACCTTTATATGAGTCGGTAGCACTTTCTTTCTCTTGCGAGCAGTAGCAGGTACTATTATTGTTGTCGGACTGTAAAAATTGCCTGTATTGTTCTGGACAATAACGACAGGCCGGCAACCGCCCTGTTCACTTCCTATAACCGGATTGAGGTCAGCGTAGTAGACCTCTCCTTTTTTCACTATCAAAATTATTACCTCCTATAGATATGTAAAGACAGCAAGTACCTTTTAAACCTTTACCTTTTGGTTGGTATTTATCCTCAATATCCCCCAACCGGGAACACATAAGACGGTCAACGCATTTTGACCTCATTGGAATTTCACCACCGTGAGGATCTCCCACAGCCGCCATCTTTGGTTGCGACGGTTTTATCACGCTCGACTTTTGACTTGACGGAAGTATCATTATCCCCTCTGCCTGTCATCGCCGTCATTGAATTTGCCTTTCAATGTCTGAGTCCTGAAGACCTGTTAAGGTGTTCGCTCATGTGGCTCGTCCGTAACGAACAGCAGAAAGAATGTATCTGATGTGCTGATATTTTATTTTCAAAGAGCAATGCCTGTTCTCTGAAAAAAGGAAACAGGCGAAAGGAAATTAAACCTTTCACCTGTTTGGACACTTAGAGGCATTTTTTCAACCCTGTTTTTGAAAATATTTTTAATTTTCTTCAATTTCAGCGTTTTAAACAAATATCGCTAATCAATTTTAGATAATATGCCTTGTAATTTTATCAATCCTCTTTTTATGGATTTATGTACCGCTTGCGGGGAGCAATTTTCATAAACAGCTATTTCTCTGAGTTTCTGTCCTTCAAAGAAGTACATTCTGACTCTTCTTTGCTGAATCAGTGTCAGCTTGCTTATAGCCTGATGCAAATCGCTGTTTCTGATATTGCGTATTGTTGTTTCGTCAATTGACAATTGTTTGGAAATACTTTTTACATTCAGAGAAATCTCTGTTTGCTCGCTTCTTTCAATATGCCTTCGGTCAGAGCGAGATATACTTTCTCGTTTTCTGTTAAATTCCTGCAATGCTAAAAATGTATCTTGTGGCACCTCTGTTTCTGTAAGTTCCTTGTTAGTATTTACAAACGACACATAATATCTTTCTGTTCCATTTTTACTTTCAATTCTATATGAATAATCATCGTTGTTGTCCAAGGTATTTTCCTCCGTTCTGTTTGACTTTTTGCGTTCAAACAGGACAGGAGGTCCTCGTATAAAACATATTTCGCAATTTTGAGCAAAAAATAAAAGCTATAAAATTGAATTGTGACGATTTTTTGCAGAATACACTTGATTACCGAAAACGAAGTAAGGTGTTGAAAGAGATAGAAAAAAGTCGAAAAAAATACCGCAATGCGTTTTGCACTGCGGTAGCATAAACAGTATTTACTTTTCAGAATCCTAATTTTCCTTTTGTTTACCCCAATAATTTTCTATAACCTTTATTCTTCTTCAAAACTATATGCTGCTGTCAAAAATTTAACAGCAGCATATTTTTATTTTACTTATTTAATTCAAGTGTCAATATGAGCGTCAATGATTCATAAAAGTTATTACTTCAGTGATGTCAAATCTATTGTCAAAATGTCCGTTTCACTTTCAAGAAGATCTGAGAACTTGATTTCAACAGGCGTTGTTAAATCATTGAGCTTGTATGTCATTTTAACCTCAAGGCTCTCGCCGGGTGCTACATCCTGTCTTGTGCTCTCGTCGAGTGTGTCGTATGAATCCTCGCTTACAAAAATTGTAGTGTATTCAAGCTCTGTGCCGCCCTGAGTAAGGGTGTAAAATATTGACCATTCAAAGCTCTGCGCTTCTTTACTGTTGTTTGTGTAATTATAAGTTGCAACTAATGTGTCGTTTCCGTCACTATCCTTTACAATCTCACTTCCCTTGTATACAGCCTGATAGTCGCCGATTTTGATAAGATTTGGATCCTCATCTTTACCTCCGTTGCAAGCCGCAAAAGAAAATACCATAATGGCTGTTAAAATTAATGCTATTATTTTTTTCATAAAAATTTTCCTGAAATAATATTTTTTTTTGCTTTTTAGTTATTTATCAGAATTTATCAATCAGACCTGCAATGTATTTCTGAATCAGGGTGGCGTCAAGAACGCTTACGCTTCCGTCACCGTTTACATCGGCAGCTGCTTTTTGTGTATCGCTGAACGTCACAAGCCCTGCAAGGTATTTCTGGATAAGCGTTGCGTCAAGCACACTGATTTTTCCATCACCGTTTACGTCGCCGAGCAGATAATCCTTTGTTGCATCAAAGGTATATTCAACGTAATAAGCATAAATTTTTCCCGTCTTGCGTTCCGCAATGAATTTTGCGTCCTTGCCGTTCACCTTTGCTGTTACCGTGTCAATATCTCCCATTTCAAATTCAGCAGTAACAGGGATTTTTACCGTGTACTGCGTACCGCTCTTGAAGGTTGTATCGGCAGGAGTCCACGAGGGTGTTCCGGGGATTGCGTAGCCTG
>CAZNUF010000056.1:0-7392 GCA_964576125.1 uncultured Ruminococcus sp.
TTTTTTTTTTTTTTTTTTTTTTTTTTTTTTTTTTTTTTTTTTTTTTTTTTTTGCTGCTGCTTCTTCAATCGTATTCCACCTCCCCTTCGCTGCTGCTGCTTCATAGAAGTGAAGTGGACCCGGGTCCGGTCGGGCACCAGACGGATCAGACGGAACGTCCAATGCGACGGATCAGACGGACGATTCAGACGGAATCGCACAACGCAAAAAAAGAGCGCACAATGCGCCCTTAATACTATATCTTTTTGCGGCGATAAGGGAGCCACCCACAACAGATAGGCTGTTGCCCCGCAACTTATCTAAGTGTAGTTGCCATTAATACTAATGCGGAAGAGTTGTAGGTTAACTGCCCACCTCTTGCTACGGGTATTCGTTAAGCACTCGGTCGATAAGCGTATGGTGTTCCTGCATCAAAATGCCGCCCATCCTGTTATTATGCACCCACCTAATAGCGTGCTGCCAACGCATTAACCAAACCGCTGTTTGGATTTTAGGGGTGAGTTCGCCGACCTGTTTCCGTCTACACGGAGGTCGACCGTAACACTCTCGTACGCCCTATCGCCGGCTTGTTTTTCCAACACGGGTTCGCCCGTCCCAGTCCAGTTTTACGGCGTGGCGGCCGCTAACCGTTATTGATTATTGAGGTTCAGTGTCAACAGACTTTTACAGTGTAGCGAACTGCCAACCATTTAGGAGGTTCGGTGTCCTATTGATAGACCTACAAATTAGTCCTTTTGGACTAACTTGTAAACTTTGCCGGTCTTAGTGGTCTTGCCTACAACTTTACCGTTGTAAACTATATCACAAGAGAACTCTCTCTCGCCATCGGTAACCACTAACCCCTTAGTGATTAAAGTGTTGATAGAGCCGGTCTTAAAGTCGTAGCCTGCTAACTTTAATTCGAACATAGTGACCCCATCAGCATATTGCGCCAATACGCCCATAAAAGCCTTTTGAGTTTCAGTCATCTTCCAAGTGTTTTGTGCCATAATAATTTCTCCCTTCATCTTACATATATATTATAACATATTTATAAGGTTAAGTCAAGAGATTTTTTAAGAAAGTTTTTGAAAGTTTTTTCATTCACTTTTCATTAACTTTTTTCCTTTCCTTACCTTATATATATATTATAATATATATGCGGGGTAAAGTCAAGTAATTTTTCCCTAAAAATAAAAAAAGTTTTTCGCAAAAAACGCTTGACAAGAGCCAAAAAATATGATATAATATAAGGGGAGATGTTTTTTTTTTTTTTTTTTTTTGCAGCTTCTTAAAAAAATACTTGACAAAACCGCCCCGGTCCGGTAGGAACGAAAATTTCTGAAAAATTTTCGAAAAAATTTTCACATTTACATCGCAGAAAAGACTTGACAAAAAAATTTTTTGCTGCTGCTGCTTTTTACTTGACAAAGGCCCCAAAATGTGCTACAATCCGAAGGACCAGACGGATATTTCAGACGGAAAAATTTTCGCAAAGCGTAGAATGGGCTTGACAAAAGTTTTGCGGTGTGGTAGAATCAGACGGACAATTAAAAATTCTTCTTGACAAATTAAATGCCATATGGTATAATCAGACGGATCTGTCTGGTGGCCAGACGGAATAAAAGTGCGCAGACGGAAACATAACGCAAAAAAAGAGATAGGGCTATGCTACCCTATCCCACATTAACTTCATTTCAGCAAGTGTTTGTTTCTCTATCTGTCTGACCCTTTCTCTTGTAATGCCCAATATTTCGCCGATTTCTTCAAGTGTATGTTCGTAGTTATAGATATCTGGGTCTCCGTCTGCGGCGATACCATATCTTAACTTCATAATTTGTTGAGTGCGTGGTTTAAATGTGCCGATTACATTTAAGATTTTTTGGTTTAACATTTGTTTTTCAGTATATTCATAAGGGGTTTCAGTATGATTGTCTGCTACCATATCGCCGATAGTTTCTTCACTGTCTGCCCCTAAAGGTGTTTCCATTGATACCGTATCGTGTAGCCAAACTTTTAATTGTTCTATCTTTTCCGTCTCAACATTTAACTTTCTAGCAATTTCTTCATCGGTTGCCTTCTCTCCGTCTGCTTCCAATTCGGCTAGTGCGTGGCGATATTTAGCAAGTAATTGGTAAATATGGGCTGGGATTCTAATATTTCTACCTTTGTCGGCGATGGCTTTGCTAATCGCTTGTTTAATCCAAGGTGTCGCACAAGTTGAGAAGCGATAGCCTAAATCTGGGTTATATTTGTCTACGGCTGTGATAAGTCCGATGTTTCCTTCACCGACTAAATCGGCGATGCTTAAATGTGAGTTTTTGTATTTTTTAGCGATATTTACAACCAAGCGTAAGTTTGAATTGATAAGTTTATCACGGGCTTCCATATCGCCGTTTCGATAAGCGAGTGCTAATTCCGTCTCCTCTTGAGCGGTAAGTAATGGATATTGACCTATTTCAATTAAGTAATCTCTAAATGCGTTGTTCATTTGTTTCTTCTTCCTTTCTATATATATATTATATCATAACTATTCTAGTTTTGTCAAGCAAAGTTTCATAAGTTCCGTCTGGGAAATCACTTATTCCGTCTGCGGCTACCACTCCCTTATGATAAGGAAATGGTAATTCCGTCTGCGACTTTTCTTTCGGTCTTTTTGGTGTAGTTTACTTGATAGTCAACTTCTCCGTCTACCTTAATAGTCAATGTTTTTTGACTATTGCGTGGCATACTTCTAGGACAAACATATTCCGTCTGCCAAGCGGCGCCTTTTGAAATACAAGCCTTTAATATTTCTAACTCGATTAGACTATCTGCTAATGCCGTGTGTTCTTCGTTGTAATCGGCGTTATTTGTTAAGAATGAGTAGAAACTTTCAGCAGTAGTTTTGTATCCGTCTGCGTCAGTAATGAACTTTTTACTAGTTCCGTCTGCGGCTTTGATATCGGCGTTTTTATCGCAGAACTCTTTATAGTCTCCGTCTGCCAAATATTCCATTGCATAACCACGAATATCGAATATAGGTAAAGTGTCAAGGGCATTTCTACAACCATATCTGTCTGCATTAAACTCAAATACATTATCGTCGAACTTGCTATTGAAAGCGTAGGCTCCGTCTACTTTATAATTTCTAATATCTCTAATCATTTGAGATTGAATGAAGCCATACTTTGACATTTCCGTCTGTCTGGCTCTCATACGATTTACATAAATTGGGCGTTTGTCTGCATAATAGGCTGTATCAAATAACGGTCTATTATTCCAAACTTGCTCGACTACAAAATCTCTCTTGCATACGATTTGCTTTCCGTCTGTGTCATAAATCACATAGCCGATATTGTAGCAATATGGTTTACCAACACTAATTGTTTCAGTATCAAATACCATAATATTCATAAAACTTTCCTCCGTCTGCCATAACTCGACCCGCTCGTTAGTTGATGGCGTTTCCTTATCTTTACATATTTATTATACCACTTTTTTGATTAATTGTAAAGTGGTTAAATCAACTTTCCGTCTGTATTTTTAAGTTTAAATACATAATATTTTATTTTACGTTCTTTTCCGTCTGCATTATGTATAATAGACTCTTCTTCTTTTCTTTCAAGATATCCATTGCGATATGCTATAGTTGCATACCATATAGAAGCGATATCACTAAAGTGATGCCATTGTCCGTCTGATAGCGTTGATGTTATTTTATTCATTTTACATCTTCCGTCTGCGACTAATCTTCTTCATCATCTCCGTCTGGTTCTTCTTCTTCCAAATCAACTATTTCCGTCTCAACGGTGCAATTAGAAGCGCAGGCTAATGCGTCGTCTAAGATGTCTTCTTCTCCGTCTGCATCAAACCAACCGTGTAGTGTAATCATTACTGTTCCAAAATATTTCATAATATCAATTCCTTCCTTATAATTATATTATATCATAAGGGGCTGAGATTATCAACCCCTTTGATAATTCTTCCGTCTGCCTAGAAGAAATGTTTTTCAGTTTCTTCAGTTTCTTTGTCTCCGTCTGGTTCGGTTTCTTCCTCCTCCTTATCGTTTTTTTCCATTTCCTCTAACTCGTGTAAGCAGTCCTCACAACAAGCAGTATGTCCGTCTGCGGTTTCATAATGTTCGCTATCTTCATAAATTGGTTCGCCGCAACAATCGCAATATGCGATAGGGTCTGGCTCGTCGATATTGTTTCCGTCTGACCAATTCATATCGCTGACCTCGTCTGAGATATAATATTCTCCGTCTGGGTCTTGCATTGCTCTAGCAAGTGCTAATCTTCTTCCTAAGATTTTATTATTTGTTTTATCATTTGGGTTTAAAACGGCACTACCAACGAAAGTTCTTCCGTCTACTACTGCGATAGCGATTGTAACATTATTTTTTGTTAAAAAGTTAAGTTTGTCAATAATTACTACTTTATCAAAACTTAAAACTTCATTGGTGCAAGTATCTAATGTCCATTCTTGTCTAAATCCGTCTGCATCTTCAATAATTGCGTATTTTTTAATGCGACCATAAAATCCGTCTGCATATGCTTTTCTTCCATAATAATTATTTAGTGTTTTTGATTTAATCATAATTTTTTCTTCCTCCTTATATTATAATTATATCATAGTAGTATCTACTTGTCAAGTGATTTCCGTCTGACCTAGTGGATACTAATGAATAATTCCGTCTGGGTGAATTACTCATTACTAGCCATTAGGCTAGGGAAGAGCCGAAGCTCTTCCGTCTACTCGCCTATGACTACTAACTTGTAAGCCTTGACAGTCTTTTTAGTAGTGCCGACTATTTCGTTAGTGTCTTTACGAACGATATTGCAATCGTAAGAGACATCTTCCGTCTGAACCATACCCTTAGCGATTAGAGTATTGATAGAGCCCGACTTGATTTCAACGCCTACTTTTTTTGAAACTTCAGCGAGAGTTAACGCTTTTCCGTCTGCCAACGCTCCTAAGAATAATTTTTGCTTTTCATTTGGTGTCCATTTAGTTGTTGATGCCATAGTTAATTCCTCCTTTTTTACACTTATATTATATCATAACTGATATGGCTTGTCAATAGGTTTTTACAAGTTTCCGTCTGACTTTTTATTCCTTGAGTTTTGAGAGTTTTCTTTCTCTTCCTTTTTACACCTATATTATATCATAGTTGTTAAGGCTTGTCAATAGGTCTTTTTAACTTTCCGTCTGCCATTTTTTGATATTCCGTTTTCAAAGAACTATTCCTATCTTACACTTATATTATATCATATAGGTAAGTGGCTGTCAATAGGGAATTTTATCTTTCCGTCTGCCAATTTTATTTTGGCAAACTTTTTATATCTTCCCTTATTTACA
Organism: uncultured Ruminococcus sp.; assembly: GCA_964576125.1. Taxonomy (GTDB): domain Bacteria; phylum Bacillota; class Clostridia; order Oscillospirales; family Acutalibacteraceae; genus Ruminococcoides. The sequence goes on from CAZNUF010000056.1 coordinate 5,323, forward strand.
CTTATATTATATCATACCTATTAGGGCTTGTCAATAGGAAACTTTAAGTTTCCGTCTGCTTTTATTACTTGACAATTCTAATTCCGTCTGCTATAATATTCAGTGTTCAAACAAACTTTCCGTCTGCTTGTAGGAGTTATCAAACGGGGTATTTTTTGATAACTCTTACAAGCAGGTAAGAGATTTCTCTTACTATACTAATTATATCATACTAGTATATGCTTGTCAAGGGCTTTCAAGGGGTTTCCGTCTGCCGTTAGATTAACTTAATCATAGCGAAGCCGTGAGCCAAACTTCCGTCTGCTTCCACCTTGAAACCCGCATTCTTTGGATTTCCGTCTACCCATTCACGAATATTTTTACCATAGTCGTCGAATAGGATTCCGTCTGCCGTTTTCATATAATCTACTTTGCGTTCGTGGTTTCGGCAAAAGATAATATTTCCGTCTGCAAGTTTGATTCTATGTTTTTTCAACCAAGCAAGTTTGTCTCCGTCTGCGGCTGCATTCGGACTAGCCGATAAAATATAGATATTGTAATTTCCGTCTGCAATTAGTTTTCTTAATGCTTTTGCATTTTTCTTTAGTGGCTTTAGGTTCCTAAAAAAGCCTTTTTCAGTTCTAAAGCGCGCCACTCCGTCTGGTTCGGCGTTGAAATCTGCCAAAACTCCGTCCATATCTACATAAATGTTAATCTTTCCGTCTGCGTTCATAATTTCTATCACTTCCTATCTACATATATATTATACCATTTTATAGCGTGGCTTTCAAGCCCTTAAATCAACTTTCCGTCTGCCTTTAAGGGCTTTTAAAATGCCGTTTCCGTCTGCCTACTCGAAATCTTCTAAATCTTCGAGTTCGAGGATTTCCGTCTGCGTATATTCGTCAACTCTAAGAATGTTGACTTCGTCAAGTAGCCAAGTCTCGCCGTTTCCGTCTGCGACATAATCATACTCGTTGACTTCGTCGCGCATTAGACGGCTACAATAGATGACTCCGTCTGGTGCTACAAAAGTAGCAATTTTAGTAGTTTTTTCAAAAACAATTTGCATAACATATTCCTCCGTCTGCGGGAAGGGCTTATTTCAAGCCCTTCTTATAGTAAGTTTTCATTGATATAATATATCTTAATTTGAATGGATATCCAAAGCGTTTAGAGTCGCTACCAAAGTAAGCCCACGCTTTAAAGATATTTTTAGTGGTTAAAACTTCACCGGTCATAGTGTTTAAATATTCTCTCATAATAGCACCTCACTTTATTGTTATAGTCAAGTGGTATTTCTACCACTCAACTATCTTACTAAATATCTTACTTACACCCTTAACTTTACCATTTTTAGCGATTTGGTAGTATTGAGTATTAGATAGATAAGCACCGAATGTATTAACTAAGATTAAAGGCTTATATTGTTTGTTTTCATACTCAGCGCGTTGTTTATCACTTAAACTAGCGTATGCGACTGAGTTTGTATATTTAATCTCATAACCTACACCATCTAATTTAATATCGTTTTTATTGGCTTTATACTTACTTGTAGTTTTTTGATTAGTTAGTAATAATTTTACTAAACACTCAACGACTGAGCCACGGTTTAAGACAATACACCCCTTAGCAATTTCACACTTAATAGTTTTAGAGTTATCGCCTATTAACTTAATCAATGCTAAAATAGCGTTATTGCAAGTCTTATTTTTTGGCTTGATAGCGTTGTCTCTTTCATACATTTCTTTCAATTCTTTTAAATTGATAATTCTTACATTTTTTTCCATAATTTTACCCCTTCTATAATGTAATTGTTTTAAGTCAATTTCTATTGACAAGTCTATCTTATCATATCTTTCAAATACTTGTCAATACTTTTTTGAAAGATTTTTTACTTTTTTTATCAAGTATTTTTTATATGATTTTTAACTTGTCAACTTTTATTGACAAGTCTATTATACGATACGGGCGGGGCTATATTACTTTTTTTGCAAACAATTTATTTTTCCCCCGAGCCTCCTGGACAAAAGATCACATACGCCATTTTTTAAATTGACCAATAAAAAAAGAGTAACTAATTAGCTACCC
>CAZNUF010000057.1:0-7349 GCA_964576125.1 uncultured Ruminococcus sp.
TTGTAGTGAAATAGTCTAAATATCTTTCGCCTACAATTATAGAGGAAATCAGAGTGTTAGAAAATCCGCAGGAATATTTGGCGCTTACGAAATATCTGAGCCTGAAATCACAACAAATACTGTTTCGGAAGTCACAACAGCAGTTGAACAAATTGAAAAATTCGATATATCATATTGGATTTTTTACGCACAGAATTATGCTCAAAGTATCGATTTAACTCTTGATGAAACTGCCACCGAATGTTGGGACAATCCAATATCCGCTAATGCAAGTAATAAGAATATCGGCGCTGATATTGGAAGCAGATTGAACAGATACAAGAATGTTGAGGGCTTTGCATCGGTTTGGATATGGGCAGAAAAAATATCCGATACACAGTATGAACTCTATATCGGATACGCATAAAGAATTGAGCACGGATTGCAGAAATACTCTGTTGTCCGTGCTTATTTTTTGTTTGATATTTAATTTTGAATGTAAAATTACCTGAGATAAAAAGGTATGTGCAATCTTAGCGAGCAGACCATTTATGGACAGGTTGTCCAAAACGGTGCTGTCGCTCGTGCTTTCAGCGAGCAGTGTATTTGGGCGGCCCACTCCCAAATACCTCGTTAGGGTTACACCCTAAGACCTTTTTAAAGCAAGTGGTTTTTCCGCAGTAGTACAAATTGTTAGGCCTTGTCGAATAGGCATGATGAAAACATCTAAAAAAGTAATGGCTACTTTTATGTATTCATTTCTGTTCCTATATTATTGTCCTTCTTTTTAGCAAGCGGGTCCGTTTTTTGAATTATACTTTCAACCAACTGTGCCAATTGACTGATATCCTTCTTGTTATGCTTAACAGTTCGTGCCATCATCCATTTAATATCAAGCAGAACACCCTGCACTCTTTCATACGATGCACCAGAATCTTTCCAATCTCCTCGTGCCTCTCCAATGTGCAGCATATTTCCATTTGAAGGGAATACTTGTCCATTTTTATTGAAAGGCATCAAGAAAACATTGTATACCGGAGGTGCCTGACCGTTTTCATCTTTGAATTTAGGGTTAGTAGCTACATATTCTCCATATGTAATCTGCTTGTTAATGGAAGTAGAACGAGGCAATTCTGTCGGATCCTTACTATCACCGTAACGATAATACTTCGCGTCCAAGATAAATACCTTGTCATCCTCTCTCATTATCGTATCCGGTTCAAGTGCTGATTTTGCATGTTTACCTTCCGTTCCCAAATACCACGATGTCCTTGGGAAATAGAAGTTTTTGTTATCTTCACCAAAATTGAAATCTATGAGTCTTTCCCACACATACTCAAAGTCATTTGTGCCGAAAAAAAATCTTGCACTTTTACCTTTTTTACCAACATACTGAATCATATCAATCATGCTTGAAAATAAAGCTTTATTTTTATCATTATTCTCTCTACGCAGTTTTTCCTTCAGCGCCATGACAAAGCGTTTTTCTTCGAACGGAATTGATGGTTTTCTTACCCTATCTGCTGAAAACAAAAACCCAACTTTTTTATACGCTTCGTCTACACAGAACTCATTTATCTTGGTAATATAATTTGCTGTATCGACTTTTGATTCCTGCGCTACCGTAGTAAGGTAAATAAAAGAATCGTCCTGTGAATATGCCCTCTGTGTTTTTATAGTGCGTGACCAACTCTTAGGACCATTACCATTAACCGAAAAAACACGTTCATTCTCTGTGTAATAACCTCTATTATAGTATTCATTAAGAATGGTCATGTAAGCTTGAATCGGGAAGTTGACAGCCTCTGGATTATTTATCAGCAGCTGCGGGAGCAGTTTCTCCTTTATACCGGAAAAACGAGTTAACACTCTAATCAGAAGCTGTATATCATTTTTTTGTTCGGCATCAGTCTTCCCAAGATTATAGCCAACTGGAAAACAAACCTTAATTTGTTCGCCATCAGAACGGATACCCACAAAAGTATCCGTTCCTTCATTTGTATTTACATGGCACTCGTATAAAGGTGCTGACTCTTTTTCCATGATATTGCTCCCTTTACTCATCTTGGTTCAATCCAAAGATATCATCTGCAAAGATGTTAAAACGTTTATCTCCCTCTGCATATTCAAATGCTTTAATAAGTTTTTCAAGACTATCATAATCACTCTTGAAGACTTCATCTCTTGTAAATTTAAAAGCATCATCCCACAGATACTTCAGAACTTTTTCAGGAAAATTATGATTTCTGTCATCAGCGTCTTCCTGCGTTATTCCATCTGCTGTTGTATAGAAATACAAATCTTTTTCTGTAACAAAGTACGCACCAAGTCTTTTATCTTCAGAAGAAGTCATTCCGACATTCTTGGTAATAATCAAACTGTTAATGGCATCTGCAAACTTTGCCCACTTAACATTGGTATCAAGAATAGAATTTTGTGCGATTGTGGATTTAAACACATTGTTTTCGACCATACGCATATTCCATCTTCTTTGGAATGCAGTATCCAAAGTAAAAACATTCTGGTCAGAAGTATTCATTGTAGCGAAAATAAACAAGTTGGACGGCAACTTAATTTTTTTTGATTTTTGGCCATAAATGTACACCTTCGCAGCAACATCCGCATTTGTTATCTCATATGTTCCATAGCCTTCTTCATCTCTATCAAGTAATTGAAAGATGTCACCGAAAATTGCCGGAGCATTACCACGGTTGATTTCTTCTATAATTAAGCAGTATTTCTTAGTCGGATGGTTATAGGCGTCCGATAAGATACGAGTAAACGGTCCCGGAGAGAATTCATATCTGATTTTTCCGCTTTCTGCATCTGTTAATGGCAGTATCTGACCAACAAAGTCACCGTAGGTATAATCAGGGTGAAATACCAATCGTTCAATCGCATCGGCATCCTTACAATACTTGGTCATAATCGTAAAACTTTTACCACATCCCGGCACACCATATAACAAAACATTGACTCCGCCTCGTAAACGCTTAGACTCATCAATATGATCTTCAACAGGAATGGTGTCTTCCGAAGTATCAATTAGACACCTACGAAACTCATAATCAAATTCAGTATTTCTATTTTCATTATCCATAATAATAGTCCCCACTATGTGTAAATTTGATGGTAGTATAACCTCACTATTACTTAAAATACTTCTGGCTCTACTACTCTGTGCAATCAGCCAACGATAAAGTTTGTCATCATTCAATGGTGTCCTTGACCAACCATGCCAATCATCCTTCACAGTATCTATTCTATTTAAGAGTGTAGCATATTTTCCAATGGCACCAAAGAATGATGGCTCCGTTGTATTTTGCACAACAAGGTATATGTTTTTCTTCTCATTTTGAAATGCAGCTAGAATAGCCTTTTCAAAAACACCTGGTACAAAATTTGAATCTGCACCATTAGCACAAAGAGGGTCTGAATCAATTCCAAACTTATATTTGACAATTTGCGAATTGTCACTAATACGCCCTAGAACCGCACCTTCAACCCAATTTTCAACAGTAGCCGCATTACCATTTGTGTATGCAAATAGTTTTAACGGTTCGTACACAGCACTAATTGTCCTTAGCTGTTCTTTGTGAGATTCACTTAATACGGAACTAAGTTGATAGTATAGTTTTCCGTTATCTGTATCTCTTTCACTTATCAACAAAGAAATATTACTGTCAGTAAATATATTGATTATCTTGCAGTCATGAACAATATTTGTGATTGCCCATTCCTCCATAATTTCAGAATAATCATGAATAGCATTTGAGCGTTTTTCCCTTACACTGGCAATCGCCTCGTCAAAATCAGAAAAAACACCTCTGTTAAGTCCAAACATTACATAACAAATTTCTTCTGCGGTCGCTTTTCCCAATTCATAAATTGTTTTAAAGACAACTTTAGGCGGTTCAACGTCCGTATTGGATTGTTCTGCACCACTGTTGTTTTTTCCGAAAGAGTCAAAGATAACACTGTCAAAAATCAAATCTATGAAATCTGTTCTGTGTTCACTAGCTATACTGTAACGTTCAGCGGCGTCCTTGTCCTCTCCGTTATCCTGAATATATTCGGCCAGAATCTCTCCTCTATTGGTCAACACCAAATAATTAAGCTCCTGCTCATCTGCAACAATATCAACAAAACCAAAGTATCTTGGTAATTTACTCTTGTTGTAGGCAGTTCGGTTTTCTTTATTATTTTGGACAGCAGGAACACCTACAAAGTCCGCCATTTCCTTTACGAAATTTTTTCTAGAGATTTTGCCTTCATTGGAAGCAATAATCTTGATAGTGTAAAGAAAATAGCTGATATTCATGCTTGATTTATCAATAGTTAATTTACCTATCATACTTACCTCCAATAATAAGTGATTCTATCGCTCGTTTTATTAATAATGGCGGAATACCCTCTCCGATAACTTTTCGGATAAGAACATCATCCGCCCAATCCGGAATATCCCAATCCACTGGTAACGAAGACAATATCAACAATTCATATATTGATAATGAACGAGCATCTGAATAAATTCTTTCACTTTCTATGTCACTGTCATGTAACAAACGTCCTGGATGAACCGTCGAAAATGCTGATATTACACCACTATTTTGCATAATAGTTGTTGCAGGCTTATTCCAGTCCATTCTCATATATGTTCTCGGAGCCCCTTTGACCCTTCTGCCTTTAGTCATCGGATAGAACACTTCGTTCTTAAACGCAGACATAGCTGAAGGAGTATGAACCATCCACTCCACCTGTTTCCAACTATGAACCGGAGGGTAATGCCATTTAGATATTTTTAAGCCTTCCTGCCTCTTCTTTTCGTAATCCGGAAATCTCCATCTCTCATCCACATCTCTTAAACAAGGGTCAAGTGATGGCAAATTACCAATTGCTTCTTTTAAAGTAATAATATGGTCATCTTTTTCTGGGAATTCCCACTGTACCTTCTCGGACTTTAAGGCAAGTAAGTAAATGTATCTTTGTCTAGATTGCGGAACACCGTAATCCATAGCATTTACAATGCGTTTCGCATTAAAAACATAATATTCGCCTAGCTCCTTTTCAATGTATTCTGGGATGAATACATATTCATCCTTATACAGTATTTGCGTATGCTGTTGCATTGTTACATTTTCAATAATAACAAAACGTGGCTTGAGTTTCTTGATTGCTTCAACTGCATAATAAACCAAGAAATTTCTTGGGTCTTTAGGATCCTTCCTTCCTGCACATGACATTCCTTGGCATGGTGGCGTTGCAATCAGCATTTCTACACCTGCCGCTTGTGCTTCAGCAATAACTTTTGCAAATATCTCTTCATCGGTAATATCACCTTGAATCATATTTACAGAAGGATATAAATGCTTATAAAATTTGCAGCGTTCTTCTACCAGTTCGTTTGCAACAATAACATCAATTCCTAATTCTGATAAATATGTTTCTGCAATTCCTACATTAGCGAACAAAGAAAGAGCCTTGACTGTATTTTTAAATTTAACATTCGCCATCAGTTAATCGCTCCAATTCTATGAGTGCATACTCTAAAAGTCTTGGTGGTACTCCTTCACCAAGAATCTCTCTAATTACGTTACTACTTGCCCAAACTGGAATATTCCAGTTGTCTGGCAATGAAGATACACGCATCAATTCAAAAATGGACAACACACGAGCATCTGACCAAACTCTTTCTGTTTCTAATGGCGAGTCAATAATTGCACGTCCGGGATGCCCATTTTCTTGAGACCCTATTCTACTTGTGTACTTTGTTACTGTATAAGCCGGCTTATCCCACCATTGACGCTTGTATGTGTTTTTATATCCTTTAGACTTCGTTCCATCCGAAAGCGTTGGATAATAAGTTTCATTATTCCACGCAGAACATCCTTCTGGTGTGTGCATCATTGCAATCACGTGTCTATACTTATGTTTAGGCGGATAATGCCACTTTGAAACTTTTAAGCCTTCTTCTTTTTTGCGATAAAAGTCAGGGAACAACTTCAATCTTTCTTCTTCTGTGATATCAGTTACATCCGGGTCTAATGATGGTAAATCACCGATTGCATCTCTCATAGTTGCAACCCTATCAAGTGGTGCTGGGAACTCCCATTGAATATTTGTAGTCTTGTGCGCAAGAAGATACACACAACGCTCCCTTGATTGTGCAACACCATAATTCATTGCGTTCACAACCTTGTTCACATTAAAATTGTATTCTTTAGCTAACTCTTTTCTCAAATACTCATCTATAAGAGTCCATTTGCCGTCAATCTCAATTTTAGTTTGCAAAATTTCAGGAACGTTTTCAATCATTATAAATAACGGTTTAAGTAGCTTAACTGCTTCGACAACATTTATAATCAATCTATTCCTTGGGTCATTTTTAAGTTGCTTGCCAGCTGTACTCATCCCCTGACATGGAGGTGTAGCAATTAGAAAATTACACTTTTCCTTCTGTGCCGCTGCAATAATACTATCAAAAGTTTCTTTCTCTGTAATATCTCCTTCAATCATGTTTACAGAAGGATACAGATGTCTATATATTTTTACTCTTTCTGGCAAAAGCTCCGCTGCAACTTTCACTGAAATTCCGTGTTCTTCAAAATAAGTTTCAGCTACGCCTGCACTCGAAAATAATGATAAAGCTCTATAATTCATAATCTTGTCCTATCCTTTAGACTTAGTACCTTCCAGTTCTAACAAATCATTGATATCACACTGGAATAGGGCACAAAGTTTCTCTATAGTTTCAAAATCTATTCTCGTAGCTTTGTCATGATATAATTGTGTTACGGTACTTCTAGCCAATCCAGTTTTATTATGAACATCTTGAATTGAGTATCTTGATTGACCCATTAATGTAGATAATTGACATCGCATATTAAATCCTCCCACTCGCAATTTACAGATATAAAATTAATATATAGTATAACATTAAAACTATTCAAAGTCAATGGGATGCCATTTATTTTGAATTGTATTTATATAGTTGTTTTTTATTTATACAATAGAAATGTAATACAACATTACTAGGTATATAAACCCTATCAATAAAATTATACCGTTTAAATATTTTGAGGCATATTCAATCATGATGATAACAGAAAAGCTCATACCAGGTAATGGTAAAATCATTAGCGGTTCATTTATATATAATAAATAAGTCTAATCTTGACTCTTGACCATTTTCAAATGCATACGGCTTGGTTTTTTTGAAAAAGTTTGTTAACTATTGCCTTCTAATGTTGATTTTTTCACTACTTATCCAAACATGCAAGAAAAAACACTTTCTCCTCTCGATTCTATGAATCGGGAGGAGATTTTTTTGTTTTCTCAAAATTTTTTCAAAAACACCCCCCAAGAATCGT
>CAZNUF010000058.1:0-1891 GCA_964576125.1 uncultured Ruminococcus sp.
ATAAATTTATATGCAGGTGATTTTTTTGTATGCTATACAATTATGATACAAATTTGTTGAAACGCTTACCGACATAAGCGAGATATATTCAAACCGTGACGGCTTTGATATGAGGACGAAGGAGTATTTTGCAAAAATTCTTGATGCGTTCGGCGACAGTGCAGGACTTTGTATGTGCTGTTATGATGGGGTTCCGCTGTCGGGTGCGCTGTTTATTGATTACGCCGATACGGTAAGCTATGTTTACGGCTGTTCGTCCGACAATCTGCGCAATCTTATGCCGAATTACCTTATGCAATGGAATATGATAAGGTATGCCGCCGACAGGGGCAGACGTGTGTATGACTTTTGCGGTGTGCCGTACTGGTATGACGAAACACACCGCAATTACGGAGTGTACAGATTCAAGCAGGGATTTAACGGAGAGGTAAAAACATGGGCAGGCGAGTTTGACTATACGTTTAAATCTGCAACAAATTTCTGTGCCGATTTGATGATGAAAGCAAGAAAGCTATTGTTGTAATTACCTGCTCCTTACTCTGACTATTTTGCGTAAAAATTCGCCTGGGTTGAACGGAATAAGCGGATAAAGGTAGCTTTTGCCCGAGAGCGTTCTGTTAAAGCAGATTAGCAGAAGGTTGATTACAAACGCCGCAACAAAGCCCCATATATTGAAAATATACGTCAGCACAAGCAACAGCACTCGGCAGAATTTAAGACTGTAGCCAAACTCGTAGTTCGGCTGTGTGTAGTTTGCAACCGTTACAAGAGCCATATAGAGGATTGCTTCCATACACACCCAGCCTGACTCTACGGCAAATTCGCTCAAAGCAATTGCGCCGATTATGCTCAGCGGCGTTGTAAGCGAGTTTGGAGTGTTGAGAGCTGCAAGGCGCAAGCCGTCAATGCCGATTTCCATTAATATCAACTGCCAGAAAACAGGCACGTTCTGCACCTCGTCAAGCAGAATAAACTTAAAAAAATCGGGGCATAGCTGTGGATTTTGCAACGCAAGCAACCACAAGGGGGTTATGAAAACCGACAGAATTGTTATGAAGTAGCGTGAGAGCTTGAGGTATGTTCCCACGACCGGCGAAAAGTAATAATCGTCTGCTTCTTCAAGCACGTCAAAAATTGAGGTCGGCATAAGCAGAGCCGAGGGTGCGTTGTCAACGAGGATTACAATGTTGCCCTCAAGTACGGCTGATGCGGCAGTGTCGGGGCGTTCGGTGTGCTTTACCTTCGGAAACGGATTGTACCAAACTCGCTTGTAAAGCGCCTCAATCAGGCTTTGCTGATTCATAGTAAGCGACGGCGTTTTTATTGAATTCAGCCTTTTGGTAAGCTCCTTTAGGAATTTTTTATCAACCTTTGATTCCATATAAAGAACGGCTACGTCGGTCTGTGAGCGACTGCCGATTTTAAAGGCTTGCACCGTCAAATCCGTGTCACGTATTCTGCGGCGGATAAGGGCGGTGTTTAAGATAAGCGTTTCAACAAAGCCGTCGTGACTTCCCCTGAGTACCTTGTCGTTGTCAGGCTCGCCCGTTTCACGCTGGGGATATGTTCGTGTGTCGAGCAGAATCGCCTTGTCAAAGCCCTCGACAATCAAAGCGGAAATTCCGCTTAACACGTCGGTACAGATTTTCTTTACATCGGAGGAAATCTCCACCTCAACATAGGGAACGGCACTTCTTGAAAAGTGCTCGGGTGTGGAAAAATTTTCTTCCTTTAGATTTTTGTAAAAATATTCGAGTATTTTTTCGGCTATGTCGTCCTTTAAAAATCCGTCAACAAAAAACATTGCGGCGTTTCTTCCGCCGATATACAGGTCACGCTCTACGAGGTCAAAGCTTTTGTCACTTCGCAGGGCGTTTTTTATTTGTGCAAG
>CAZNUF010000058.1:1991-3602 GCA_964576125.1 uncultured Ruminococcus sp.
ATTGAAGCCCTTGCACGTCAGCGTGAAAAGTCGCTTGCAAATATGGCGTCTGTCGGTTATCAGCGGCTGGCTTTCGGCAATATTGCCGACGCAGTTTCACTGCTTTATATGGAAAATCCGTCACGTGCGGATTTGAGTGAAATGGATTTGTTCCTTGTGTCGGAGATAAAAAGACCGAAGGACGGCTCTATGGAAATCAAGTTTTTCGACAGGCTCAAGGCACTTGAAAAGCTTGAAAGCAAGCAGGAGGAAGAAAACGGCGTGCAGAGCCTTTTTGACGCAATAGACGAGGGCGCAAGGTCTGTGGGAAGTGATAAGGCTGAAGATTAAACCTTTTTCACAAAAGCAGTTAATGGTGCTTTCGTGGTGGAGCAAAAGCTCGAAATACCGAAACTGTGACGCTATTATCTGCGACGGTGCAGTGCGGAGCGGAAAGACGTTCTGTATGGTGCTGTCGTTCATAATCTGGAGCTTTTACTTCGGCGGCAACTCGGATTTTGCACTCTGCGGCAAGACAATCCGTTCATTGCGGAGAAATATGGTTACTCCCGTAATTCCGCTTTTGCGCTCGCTCGGTTTTGCGTGTGACGAGAAAATCACACACAACATTTTGAATGTAAGCTACAGAGGAAGAAAAAACAGATTCTACCTTTTCGGAGGTAAGGACGAATCCTCCGCATCGCTCATTCAGGGTATGACCCTTTCGGGCGTTATGTTTGACGAGGTTGCGCTTATGCCACGCTCCTTTGTGGAGCAGGCTATGGCGAGGTGCTCGGTGACAGGCTCAAAATTCTGGTTCAACTGCAACCCCGAATACCCCGAGCACTGGTTTTATACCGAGTGGATTAAAAAGGCAAAGGACAAAAATGCGCTTTATCTGCACTTTACTATGGACGATAATCCGTCACTTTCAGATGAAGTAAAGCAGAGGTATGAAAACCTCTATTCGGGTGTGTTTTACGAGAGATTTGTCAAGGGCAGATGGGTTGCAGTTCACGGAGCGGTTTATCCGTTTATGGCTGACGAGGAAATGTACTGCGATGTGCCGATGGGCGAATTTCAGAAGTATGCAATTTCGTGCGACTACGGAACGGTAAATCCCGCATCATTCGGCTTATGGGGCAGGCTAAACGGTGTGTGGTACAGAATTGACGAATACTACTTCAATTCACGCACAGAGGGATTTCAGAAAACCGACGAGGAGCACTACAAGGGCCTTTGCGCCCTTGCAGGCGACAGGAAAATTTCGCAGGTGGTTGTTGACCCGTCGGCGGCAAGCTTTATTGAGGTTATCCGCCGTCATGGAAAGTTCAGAGTAACGCCTGCACAGAACAATGTTGTGAACGGAATACGCAGGGTGTCGCAGGCGTTAAAGGACGGCAGTATTAAAATTTGCAGGAACTGCAAGGCGGCAAAACGTGAATTTTCGCTTTACCGTTGGGACAGCAGAAAAGCCGACGATTTGCCCGTAAAGGAAAACGACCATGCTATGGACGACATAAGATATTTTGTCACAACGGTGATTGACGGCGGCAGAAGTATGTTTGTTATAGCCGCCGAAAGACAGGAGGAATAGAAAGCTTTGAAGCTTGGCAGAAAAAATCGCAGGGA
>CAZNUF010000058.1:3702-7094 GCA_964576125.1 uncultured Ruminococcus sp.
TACAACGCAAGCCTTGACGATGTTGAAATAAGGGCGGATAAATCTCCGCTTGACTTGGTGGTGTGCTGTAACAGCTCGGGCGAGCTTGCACCTGTAAAGAACAGACAGCTTGTGCTTGCTACCTTGCTCAACTCAAAGCCGGGTACGGTTCACGGAACGTCAATTTTAAGCGGACTTCCGTTTGTAAGCTCGGTTCTGCTCCGAATTTTCAAGTCAATTAAGACAAACTGGGAGAGAGTCGGCGACGTGCGTTTTGCCGTTACATACAATCCTGACTCAAACGGAACTTTCAGCGAGGAAAGCGCAAGGCAGATTGCCGACGAATGGAAAAAGGCAATGCGTAGCGACAGCGTGTGCGACTTTGTATCTGTAGGCGATGTCAGCGTAAAGGTAATCGGTGCGGAAAGTCAGATGCCCGACTGTGAAATACCGGTAAGGAGCATACTCGAGCAGATTCTTGCAAAGCTCGGAATACCGCCGTTTCTGCTCGGACTTTCGTGGTCGAGCACCGAGAGAATGAGCGAACAGCAGGCGGACATTCTTACAAGCGAGCTTGAATATTACAGGGCGGTTGTAGAGCCTGTGATTTCAAAGATAGTCACGATGCATTTAAGGCTTTGCGGATTCAACTGCGGATTTGAAATTGAGTGGGACGACATCAATCTTCAGGACACTCTTGAGCTTTCGCAGGCAAGGTACAACAATGCACGTGCAAGGCAGATTGAAATTGGTAACGAAACGGAGGTAATTGATGAGTAAAAAAGGACTTAAAAAGGAGGCTGTCATCGGCTCGGTGCAGGAAAACGAGCAGGTTAGTGTCACTGACGAGGAGCTTGCGCTGATTAACAAGTACACACGCAGACAGCTTTCAAAGGACGAGGTCTATGTGTTTTCTGTCGTGCTTTGCGACAACGACATTGACCGTGACGGAGAGAGATTTACGGTTGAGTCGCTGTTTGCGCTTGAAAGGCTCTTTGTCGGTAAGACGGGAATTTTTGACCACAACCCTACGGCGAAAAATCAGACGGCAAGAATTTTTGCCTGTGCCGTTGAAGCCGTTGACGGACGAAAGACGGCGACCGGAGATGATTATTTCAGGCTAAAGGCAAGGGCGTATCTGCCCGTCAGCGAAAAAAACAGCGACATTATTCTTGCACTTGACAGCGGAATTATAAAGGAGGTCAGCGTAGGCTGTGCGGTTGAGGAGGTTTTATGCAGTATTTGCGGAGAAAAATCAGACACCTGCCCTCACAGAAAGGGAGAAACTTACGGCTCAAAAATATGCTGCGGCGAGCTTATCAACCCGTATGACGCCTACGAATGGAGCTTTGTAGCCGTACCGTCGCAAAAGGCGGCAGGCGTTACAAAGTCGGCTTATAAAAAAGGAGAGAAACCGGATATGGAAGGTATTTTAAAAAAGCTTGAAACAGGAACTGCGAGCCTGTCGGGGGAAGAAAGCAGAAAGCTTTTGTCCTACATTGACACGCTCAAGCAGTCGGCAAAGGACGGAGTATATTACCGTGACAGCCTTACAAGCGACGTGCTGAAATTGTCGGCAACGGTTCAGCCCGAGATTTCAAGAGAAACAATGGAGAGCGTTGCAAAGACAATGACAGTTGCACAGCTCAAGGAGTTTAAGACAGCCTTTGAGAAAAAGAAAAACGAAATGCTGACTGCTGTTCCCCAGCTTTACAGCGAAAAAAATAAAAACAACACCGTTTCAAACGGTCAGTTCAGAATTTAACGGAGGTAAATAATATGAATGTAAACTTTAACGGCTACGGCGAAAACGTGGCAACCTTTATTGCAAACAGTGCGCTTACCGAAGCAGGCGTGCCTGTAAAAATCAGTGCAGACGGTACGGTGGCAAAATGCGCCTCGGGTGATGCGTTCTGCGGAATCTGTTTGGGTGTTCGTGACGGCTACGCAACCGTTCAGCTTTCGGGCTATGTAAAGGTGCAGACTTCTTCAAAGCTTGCACTCGGCTATACAAAAGTTGCGGCAGGCGCAAGCGGCAAGGTATCCGCAAGCGACAGTGGCAGAGCGTTGCTTGTAGTTGACTCAACCACTACCGAAGCAGGAATTATTCTTTAAATTAAGGAGGAAAAAATTATGGCAAATTTTGAAAATATTACAATTGAAAAGGGTATGTATCAGGGCAAGGGCAGTCTTACCGACGTGCTTGAAAGGCTTGACCCGTCGGAAAACTACGAGGGCACTTCGCTTGAGGGACTTGACGCTTTTTCACGTCAGTTAAAGCGTTTTGACATCAAGGTCAGCGGCAAGGGAAGCGACTGCGTTGAAAAGTTCTTCCAGACCTCAAACTCTGCGGCTCTGTTTCCCGAATACGTGAGCAGAGCAGTAAGACAGGGTATGGAACGTGCGGACATTCTCCCGAACCTTGTTGCAACGGTTACGGATATTGACGGTATGGACTACCGCAGTATCGTGTCTGCTCCGACAGAGGACGACAAAACTCTTAAGATTGTCGGCGAGGGTGCAACGATTCCGCAGACTGTTGTAAAGACAAGGGAAAACCTTGTAAAGCTTCACAAGAGAGGCAGAATGCTTGTTGCGTCCTACGAGGCGTTAAGATTTCAGCGCCTTGACCTCTTTACGGTAACACTTAACCAGATTGGCGCATATATTGCAAGAGCACAGCTTAAGGATGCAATTGACGTTCTCTTAAACGGCGACGGCAATTCAAATGCGGCTGAGGTTATCAGTGCAGGCTCAAGCGGAAATGTTGCTTACAGCGATATTTTAAAGCTCTGGTCGTCACTTTCACCCTATGAGCTTAACACAATCCTTGCGCCGACTGCCGAAATGCAGAAGATTCTTGCACTTCCCCAGATGCAGGACTCAAACGCAGGGCTTGACTTTCAGGGTACGGGCAAGATGATTACACCGCTCGGTGCAACACTTCTTCACGCTCCCGAAATGACAGACGGCAAAATCATCGGTCTTGACAAAAACTGCGCTCTTGAAATGGTGCAGGCAGGCGGCGTTATGACCGACTACGACAAGCTCATTGACCGTCAGCTTGAACGTGCGGCTATCACCTGTACGGCAGGCTTTTCAAAAATCTTTACCGAATCGGCAAAGGCTCTTTCCTGTTAAGTGAGGTGATTGTTTGAACATTGCAAATGTTACTTCACGTTTTGCCCTGCTGTCGGGACTTGACAACAGCGAAATCAACAAGTGGAAAACGCTTATTGACGATGCGTGCGATTATGTGAAATCTATCACGATAAAGGATAATCCCGACGAGAGCGAAACAGGAAAGCTTGAAATGCTGTGCGCTGTGTATGCGCTTAAGCTCTACAGCCTGTGCAATGATGAAAACATAACCTCGTTTACTGCGGGCGACGTGCAAATCACGTCGCCCAAAA
>CAZNUF010000059.1:0-7083 GCA_964576125.1 uncultured Ruminococcus sp.
AGACGCGCTAGATTTAGGTTCTAGTGTCAACCGATGTGCAGGTTCAAGTCCTGTCACCCGCACCATAAAAGGTGGTTTTTTAACCGCCTTTTTTATTTTGCCAAAATCTCATAAAGTGTACGAAAAATGACTGTCGGCATAAAAGTCCACAATGATAATCTTGCAATCGCACTAAAATAGAGTTATACTAAAATTTATAATGTTCAACGCATAATTAGAAAAGGATAAGCAAACTCAAAATGTTTTAGAGGTATATACGATGCAAGAGATACATTACAATCTGGATATTTATGCAAAATCAACAGAGATAATCAAAGCAATCTACGGCCCCAACGCTTCTTTCAGAGATGGACAATACGAAGCTATTGAGGCAACAATGACCCACAACCGTACCCTTGTTGTTCAGAGAACAGGATGGGGAAAAAGTCTTGTGTATTTTGTGTGCACAAAACTTATACGAGAGCAGAAACGTGGTGTTACAATGGTTGTAAGTCCATTGCTGGTTTTGATGGAAAATCAGATCGACGCTGCCAAAAAAATAGGACTTCGGTGTGATGTTTTGAACAGCACTGTAAAAGACAGACGGGATGATATTCTGACGTCTCTGGAGCAAGATGAGTTAGATTTAATCCTGGTAACACCGGAATCGCTATTCAGCGATGATGTTCAGAAGCGATTGAAAAATATCCGAATTGGACTATTTGTAATTGATGAAGCACATTGTATTTCAGACTGGGGTCATGATTTTCGTTTGGAATACGGCAAACTTAAAACAATCATCCAACAGCTTCCTCCTAATGTTCCGATACTTGCAACAACTGCAACTGCAAACGATCGTGTGGTGACTGATCTCCAAAGTCAGCTTGGTAACAATGTTTTCGTTTCCAGAGGGTCATTAACGAGAGAATCACTATATATACAGATTCTCAATAAGCCTGACAGAATTGAACGCTATGCATGGATTTTAGAAAATATACCGAAGCTTGACGGAAGCGGAATCATTTACTGTCTCACGCAAAGAGATTGCGACTATCTGGCAGATTTTCTGAAAAAGAATGGTATATCTGCTGCAGCGTATTATTCACGAGCCGGAGAAGACGGTAACAGCATTAACCGAGAAATAGAGGAAAATTTCAGAAACAACAAATTAAAGGTAATCGTTGCGACAATTAAGCTGGGAATGGGATATGATAAGGGCGATATTGCGTTTGTTATCCATTATCAGATGCCGTCAAATATTGTTTCTTATTATCAGCAAATCGGACGTGCGGGACGTAACCTTGACAGGGCATATATTTTTCTTATGTACGGAAAAGAAGACGAGGAAATTTTGAATTATTTTATTAATACGGCTTTTCCTACCGAGCAGGAAACTGAAAGTATTGTGCAATACATAGGTAGTAATGACGGAGTTAAAGAAAGCGAAATTATCTCGACATTGAATATACGCAGTACAAGGATAAAAAAAGCGTTATCTTTTCTTCAGAATGACGGCTTTATCAGAAAAGATAAAAGCTATTACTATTTGACCCCTAAAAAATTTGTATATGATAGAGAGCATTATGAAACGGTAACCGATATACGCAGACAAGAAGTGGAACAGATGAAACGTCTTGTAAGTACACAGGAATGCTATAGTCGATATATCGTTTCTTGTTTGGATGATAAAACTGCTCATAACTGTGGGCACTGTGCTAACTGTCTTGGTAAAGAATTTTTACCTTCTGCGGTTTCCTCAAAATTTATACATATTGCAGAAGAATTTGTTAATAAAATGATTATTCCGATTGAACCAAGGAAAATGTGGGTAAGTTCCAATGTGACAAAAGCATCAAAAATTTCACATATTAATCAGCAGGGTTTTTGCATCTCAAAGTATGGTGATGCCGGTTACGGTGAATTGGTAAAACAAGGAAAGTACTCAAAGGAAATGCGTTTTTGTGATGAGCTGGTCGGAAAAAGCGTTGATATATTGAGACCTTTTATACGAGAACATAAAATTACTCATATTTGCTGTGTTCCGTCTCTCCGCAGCGAAATTGTAAAAGACTTTGCAGCACGGGTAGCTGAATCGCTGAAACTTGACTTTGCGGATATTCTGGAGAAAACACCTGCAAAGCAGCAAAAGGAAATGGAAAACAGTGCCCACCAGTGTGCAAATGCATATCAGTCATTTTTCGTAAAAGAAAATGTAACTGTACCACGCAATATTCTCTTGATTGATGATGTTGTGGATTCGAGATGGACATTCACCGTTTGCGGATACAGGCTGATGGAAGCAGGAGCGGAAAATATTTATCCATTTGCACTTGCCGACAGCAGTAACAGGGAGGATTAATATGAATCAGGATTCAAATGCAATTTTAACACTATGCAGCCATATATGTGTCGGCGAAGGGGTTCAACCTTTTGAACCTAAAGAATACAGCGAACTTGCACAAAAACTGATTTTGGCAGAAAAAACTCCAAAAGACCTTTTCGACTTTTCGACCGATGACTTTAAGTCCATACTTGATTTCAATACAGAGCAAATTGCACGTGTTGTTCGGTTGCTGGACAGAAATGCCAGTCTGAGTTTTGAGCTTTCGCAATATCAGAATATGGGTATAGAAACAGTCACAAGAGCAGACATAAACTATCCCAAAAAGCTCAAAAAAATTCTTTCAAACACTTGTCCTCCAATATTTTATTATGCGGGTGATTTATCACTGCTTGAACGACAATACATAGGATATGTAGGAGCCAGAACAGTTACAACCGAAGACGTTAATTTTACCATACAGGCAGTCAGAAAAACAGTTTCTCTGGGATATGGTGTTGTTTCAGGCGGAGCAAAGGGCATTGATACAATTTCCGGAAAAGAGGCACTGCTTAACAACGGTTTTACCGTAGAATATTTGTCCGATTCGCTGCTAAAGAAGCTTAAGAAGAGCGATGTGGTCAAAAACATTCAGCAAGGAAAGCTTCTGCTGATGTCCGTTTCAAAGCCGGATGCCGGATTTAATGTCGGTATGGCAATGATGAGAAACCGGTATATTTACGCCCAGTCCATAGGTACGGTGATAATTCATTCTGATTTGAATAAAGGCGGAACATGGAACGGTGCAAATGAAAATCTGAAGAATGGTTGGTGTACCACTCTGTGTTGGGATCATCCCTATCCGGGAAACCAAGCACTGATCAAAAACGGTGCTGTTCCTATCAGTGAAGATTGGGATGGGATAATCCCTGAACAGATTTCCAAACCCGGCACAGAAGAAAAATATGTGCAAGCCTCTTTGTTTGATATGATATAAACAAGCCTTGATAGGTGAGCACCTCTGTAACCACGCTCCTCGTTGATACAATGCACGGCGTTGTATGTGCCGATTCACATCAGACTTTATTCTCTACAATCCAATTATAGCCAAAATACTGCTTGGATTTTTCAGCGGCTTTTTTAATTCTGTTGCAAATTTTGCTTTTTGTTTTATCGTTAATTATATCATCCAAACTTAATTGGTCTGCCATTACCCAATCTGCAGCCTTGCTGTATGAAATAAATTCCATCTTAACATTGCCTCTCTCAGCCGTTATCAGCTTTTTAATCTTGGGTTTATCATTTTCCGACTTATATTCAGGAAAAGGACATTCTTTGACAACTTCATTTACCGAATTTTCGTAAACTTCTTTTAAATATATTGCGTCTTCAAGTGAATTGTGATTCTGAATTATATTTTCACCACGATAGTATTCAACAACCTTTTTCAACGCTATTGAACGGTTTATTCCGAAATGCTCTCTGATTGAAGCTGAATAATCTTTTAAATTGCTTTTTATCAGGCTTAATCCGCACTGCCCGTAAAAGTCTGTAATATTATGCTTTAAAGTTGAATTAATAAATGCGTCATCGCAATCGCCGTAACAGAAAAACTCCAGCTTTTCCGTTTTATCCACCCATTCGTAAAATTCCGAAAACACCTTATCGGCACTTGGCGCACAGTCAAGCTCTTCATATGTAATTCCCGTCAGGGTTGTAATGAAATCCGTTATTTTTTTAGCCTTTTTCGGCTGAACGAGTGAATAAAACTGTTCGCCGTTTTCGCTGACGCACCCCACCGATATTATTTCATTTGAAAACTGCATTGCCTCAAAATCAATAAAATACTTCATATTATCTTTCCTTTTTACTTTTTAAAGCTAATCGCCAATAATTACGCATTTACATATTCATTATGCATCTGTTTTTTATCTCTGTCAAGAAAAGTGATTGCAGTTTTTATTTGTATTGACTATACTAATACAATGTGGTAAAATCAAATTGAAAGATAACATTGAAAAAGAGGTGTTAATTTATGAAAAAATATATTCTTCAAACAAAGGTATGGACTACGTTATACATTGTTACGCTTATACTTAATTACAGTCTGATTTTGTTTTCCGCTTTGCTCTATCGTGGAGGAAGTCCTCTAATAGAGCCTGTTCTTCTGATGTCACAAGGCATATTGACCGTTATTAACTGCATAGTTTCTCGAAATCTAATTCAATTCGCAATACTTTCGGCAAATCTGTTAGTTTCAACAATTGTTGCAAATATAGTCGCTACGCAGTTGTATTATCATAACATCAGCGCAGATGATGAAACACTTATTTTCGGATGGTGGGCTTTGATAATAGGCTGTATTTATGTTGTAGTAATTTCCGGTCTTGCATTATTAATAAAGAAACTAATATTAAAATTAATTCACTAATAAACATTGACAGGCATATACACTTTGCAAAAGCTTGATGTATATGCCTGTTTTTATACAATAACTAAACGGTGCGTTGAATTTGCTATATAATCTGAGATAGGAGGTGAAATAAATGGATAACGTAAAAATCGGGCAGCTTATTTTAAGGCTCCGCAAGGAAAACAATATGACTCAGCTGCAGCTTGCCGATTTGGTACTGCACACGTCACGGTTTGTTCTATCAAAATATATAAAAACAGCACTCTCAAACGAGGGTGCTGTTATTCTTTGGCTATATTAAGTTGCCATTTTTTCTCGGATAATTGCAAGGATTTTCTTTTCACGCCTGCTGACCTGTACCTGCGTCATATTCAGGATTTTTGCCGTCTGCGTTTGCGTTTTACTCTGATAGTAACGCAGTTTTATAATCTCTTTGTCACGGCTTTCAAGGTGCTCAATCGACTGTTCAAGGCTAAGCCTTTCGGAGATTTCGTACTGAATATCGTCAACAGGCACGTCAAGCTGAGGATTGCCGTCCTCATCATATTCAGCGGTGAGCGACAGCGGATTTCTCACGCTGTTGAGTGCGTCAACTATCTTTTCGGGCGAGGTGTCAAGCTTTTCTGCAAGCTGGGAAACGGTCAGCTCACAGCCGTTTTTCAGCTTGTTTTCATTGTTGATTTTTGATATTGAAACGGCAAGCTCTTTCAGTGTTCGGCTGACCTTGACCGTTCCGCCGTCACGAAAAAGCCGCTTTATCTCCCCCATTATCACGGGAAATGCGTAGGTTGAAAAGGCACAGTTTCTGCTCTCGTCAAAGTTGTTGATTGCCTTTGCAAGTCCAAGACAGCCTGCCGAATACAGCTCTTCATATTCAATGCCCTTGCCGGTAAAACGCTTGCAGCAGGCGTGGACAAGTCCGAGGTTGTTTTCAGCAATTTTATTTTTATCGGTCATTTTCTGCACCGAAGGTCTTTTCAAGCGTGACGGACGTGCCCTTGCCGGGTTCGGATTTCACCCTCACCTTGTCGCAAAAGCTCTGCATAACGGCAAAGCCGAGTCCTGCACGCTCCTCCTCGGGAGCAGTTGTGAAAAGTGGCTCCATTGCCTTTTCTACATCGTCAATTCCGCAGCCCTTGTCACGTATTCTGATGGTCAGCTTGTTGTTATCGGTTATTCTGCCCTTTATGTAAATCGTGCCGCCGCTCTTTCGGTAGCCGTGAACAATGCAGTTTGTCACAGCCTCGGAAACGGCGGTTTTTATGTCGCTGAGTTCATTGACCGTCGGGTCAAGGTTCATCACGAACGCCGCAACAATACTCCTTGCAAGCGATTCGTTACAGCTTTTTGACGGAAAACTAACGCTCATTTCATTTACAATATTCATCTTAACACCCCCAACGCTTCAAGTCCTGACATTGCAAAAATTTTGTAGAGCCTGTCGGGTACGTTTATAACCCTCAATGCACCGCCGATTAACTTCATCTGCCTGTACCGACCCATAACAAGCCCGACTCCCGACGAGTCCATAAAAGACACCGCCGAAAAATCGAGGTTGAGCAGTTTTGGTTTGAGCGACTGCGCCGCACCGTCAATGCGTGTACGGATTTTTGCGGCTGAATCGTGGTCGATTTCGCCGTCTATGTACGCAGTCAGAATATTGTTTTTGTATTCCGTTCTTAACATTTTATCCTTCCTTTATATTAAAAAACTCCATACTTATAATAATTAGTATGGAGTGAAAAATTTGTTTTATTCTGTTGTTTGAAAATATTTTTCTGTATTTATTTAAGCTTGTCTAAAATATACGGGCGGATTTCTCCTGCAAGGTAAAGCGAACCGCAGATTACTACAGCTCCGCCGTTCTTTTCTGCATCTTCAAATGCGCCGTCAAATGCTTTTTCTGCACTGTCAAATGACGTTACGCTTTTAAAATAGCCCTTGCATTTCTCTGCAAGCTCCTTTGACGAAATCGCCCTCGGATTGTCAACGGGAACAGTGTAAACGGTTTCAAAAACTCCGTCGAGGAGCTTTATCGAGCTGTCAATATCCTTGTCTGCTAACATTCCCATAACGCAAGTTATTTTTTTGCCGTCAAGGAAATTTCTGACCGCATTTTTAAGCGCCTCAATACCGTTCGGATTGTGCGCACCGTCCAGAATTACAACGGGATTTTTGCTTAAAAGTTCAAATCTTGCCGGATTAACACCCTTTGAAAAACCGACTGAAATATCGTCATCTGTAATATTCAGAAATCCTCTCTGTCTTACACTTTCAATTGCGGCAAGCGCAGTCTTGGCATTTTCAAGCTGGTGCTTTCCTGCAAGGTTAATGTGAATTTTTCTGCCGTTGTATTCAAAATCACTGCCCT
>CAZNUF010000060.1:0-2096 GCA_964576125.1 uncultured Ruminococcus sp.
CGCCCCTACGATGTTGGCATACAATATTCTTAATGTAATTCCAACGCTAAATTATAGTTTATCTTACAAATCACACTGATAACATAAATATAATTAAAGTGATAATCATATTCAAAAAATATATCTTACCGTGATTGAGGCGACTTGATTTTGAAAATGGGTATCCATCTCTCCGTCGTTTTTCACCGTCAGCTTTCGCAGGAGATTCATTTTAAGCATATCATCTTTACTGCTTTGCAAATCGTCAAAAAATCCTGCGTTCTCGCAAGGAAAGCTTATCTTATACAGCAGAATGCCCTGTTTACACATTGCCGAAATTTCAATCAGCTTATTTACGTCAGACGTAGTGCCTTGCAAACCGAAAAGCGCAATATCGATCGTGTTGTTTAAAAGCACACATATGTCAAAATTATCCTCGGGCAGCTTTGCAAGATTACCGAGAAAATTTATCTTGACTCCCGTTTCAAGCTGTTTCTGCCTTTCGGAAAGTATTGCGTCTGCTGTGTCACTGCCTGTATTGTAGAGAATACTGTACGAGTTGATAATTTCTCTGTCACTTTTTTTGACAAGCTCCAACGCCTGCTGTGACTTTCCCTGTTCAAGTAAGGGCTTTATCCATAGCGACAGGTTGTTGTAATCGTGCCTGAAGCGTCTTAACTGTGCGCTTGACTGCGCAATCGTTTTGCCGTATTCCCTTTGAATATTCAGCTGTTGCTCAAAAATTCCCGTTTCATATCTGTACAGATTCTTCTTTACCTGATTGTAAATCAGAACAGGAAACGCTATTGTGAAAATCAGCGAAATAAGCATTGTAAGAAGCTTTACCGCAACTGCATACTTTAAGCCTGAATCAAGCAGAGATACTATATAATTGAAATTGCCGCCGATAATGAGAAAAAGATTGAACAGCAGTACAACAGGCTTTGAAATATTTTCAATAAAAAACTTTGTCTGATTTTTTAGAACCGTGCACAAAATAAAGAAAACAATGCTCACAATCAGCGAGGTTATCATTCCCGTAAACTCTAAGAAGATGCTGTGAGTTATGTTTTGCCCGAAAAATGACAAAACCAATACGAGGTAAAATGCAACAAACATAATTACGGAGCTCAGCGTAATTGCCGTACTGAATGTGTAAAACTTTTTCGGTCCTTTAAGAAGAAACGGCGTCAGAATAAGTCCCCAGAATTCAAGGTTGACTACAATACCGTTCTGTAGTTCTCCCTCAAGAAACAAAAACGAGGCAATCATCAGAAACAAAACTGTCCCCGAAACAACAAAATAAAGCTTTGCGCTCTTAAGATTAAAAAGTTTTTTTGTAAAAATAAATACAATAAGTATTCCCAAAAGATACTCAACAAGGCTGTCGGTAAACTCAATCGCACCCATAATACTCCTCATAAATATACCAAAAAATTCCGTCCCCTTAACGGACAATTAACATATCTATGTTTGCTGTCGGACAATAAAGCGAAAACGGACGTATCAAAGGCTGATGCGTCCGTTTTCGACGAGGGGATAAATAAGAAAAAATTATCATAGAAGATGTTATCTGTTTAAAAGTTTTTTCTTGTACTGCGCAGGTGTGCAGTCATAAACCTTTTTGCACTGTGTAATAAATGATTTTACATTTGCAAAGCCGTTTTCAATAGCGGCGGCGGAAACGGTAGAGTTCTTTGTAAGCATATCCTGAATTGCGTTTTCAAGACGGAGATTGGCAAGATACTCCGAAAAGCTCACCTGAGTAACATTCTTGAAGTACTTTGAAAAATACGATGGTGAAAGGTTCACTACCGAGGAAATTTCGTCAAGAGGAATCTCACGCTTGAAGTTTTCGTTAATGTAAGCAATTGCGGTTTTTGCGTAAGAGAAGTCACGCTTCGGGATAATTACCGAGTTCGAGGCACGTCTGAAGCAAATGCAATATTTCATTAGCAGGTAGTAAATTTTATTTACATACGATATGTGGAGCAGTGAAGCATAATCGTCATTTTCTACATTAATAGAGGCGACTTTTTGTAGAACATCAATAATTGCAGGCTTTGCCTCCGGTCTGTTGTTCACGTCAAAAATAACGCTGTCAATCGGTTTGCAGA
>CAZNUF010000060.1:2196-3362 GCA_964576125.1 uncultured Ruminococcus sp.
TTTGCCTCCGGTCTGTTGTTCACGTCAAAAATAACGCTGTCAATCGGTTTGCAGAACATACGCATATACTCAAAGGAGAGCTGTACACAAACAAGCTTTACACTTGAGCCTGTTGCCGGACGAACGAGATGCACGTCCTCGCTGTTGAAGAAAATGAAGTCGCCCTCTTCAACAATCCGTGTTTCGCCGTTCTGGGGACATTCAGCCTGTCCCGATACAACGTAGATTATCTCTGGTTCACGGTGCCAGTGCAGTTCTGTTTTGTGGGTTTCTGACGATAAATCAAGGTACATTATTTTTGCGGGAAGGTTTTTGTCATAATTTATTATTTCGTATTTGTAATTCATACAAAGTTCCCCCTGAAAAAATGTTGAAAAAACTGTAATAATGTTGTATATTAATATAAGTATAAACATAAAATCGCTTTTTATCTATGTAAAATTGTTTGATTATTATGGACATTTGTTGTATGGAGGATTTATGAGGACAAATTTGGACAATAATGCTATAAATTGCGTTTGTCTTGCAAACGGAAAACGTGCCGACAATCTTGAAAATGAACATCGCCAGATTATCCGTGACACCTACACACTGTACTATATAACAAACGGCAGGGGAATGGTCACAATCGACGGAATAGGATTTTTCGTAAGCGCAGGGCAGTCGTTTCTGACGTTCCCGTTTTCAAACGTATGCCTTGAAGCCGACAGCGATTTTCCTTGGGAATACAGCTGGGTAGAGTTTCGGGGACTTGAGGCGGCGTGGCTTGTAAGTCAGACCTCTTTCGGCAAAAAGCACCCTGTGGTTGAAAAGATACCGGTTAAGAATTTTGAATGTATGTTCAATATTGAGGACTGTGGAACGGACTCAACCTTTGCACAGTGCAGAGCAGGAGGAAAGTTGATTATCCTGCTCTCATATTATGTTGAGCATTTTCCCTGCAAGGACAGCGAAAACGCTGGCTACGCTATTCTTGCCCGTAACTATATTGAAAAGAATTACAGAAATCCCGAGTTTAATGTTCAGTCGGTGGCAAATCACATCAAGATTGACAGAACATACCTTTACCGTCTGTTCAAAGAGGAAACGGGAATGTCGGTGATTGACTACATAAACAACTGCCGCATTTCAAAGGCAGAGGTTCTGCTGATTGACGAGAACATCTC
>CAZNUF010000060.1:3462-6971 GCA_964576125.1 uncultured Ruminococcus sp.
ATTTTCTATTTTTAAATATTTTTTTAAGAAATGAGGAAAAAATTATGGAAAAAAGAGGTATGTGGAACTCCCGTTTTACCTTTATTCTTGCCGCAGTCGGCTCTGCGGTAGGTCTTGGCAATGCGTGGAGATTTCCCGGACTGGCGGCTAAACACGGCGGCGGAACATTCCTGCTGGTTTATCTGCTTGCAATGCTTGTTATGGGTATCCCCCTGCTTATGATGGAGGTTTCAATCTCCCGTAAGTTCCGCAAGGGCGCAATCGAGTCAATGCGAGGAATCAAAAAACGCTTTGAGCCTATCGGCTGGGCGGCAACTTCCAACGCATTCGTAATCGTTTGCTACTATTCGGTAGTATTTGCGTGGGTTATACTTATGTTTGTAAACTCATGGCAGTTTGCCGATATGACGGGCAACTCCGAAGCGGCGTCTGGACTGTTCTTCAATCTTACGCAGACAACGGGACTTATTGAGGGAAGCTCAATCCCCGGCGAGGTGCTTGTGTGCCTGCTTGTTGCGTGGGGTCTTATCTTTTTCTGCATCAGAAACGGCGCAAGCTCGGTAAGCAAGGTTGTAAAGTTTACGGTATTTGCTCCCGTTGTACTTCTTCTTATTATGGCTGTCAAGGGTATGACTATGGACGGCGCAATGGAAGGACTAAAGATGTTCTTCATTCCCGATGTTTCGGCATTCTTCGACGCAACTCTCTGGGTTGACGCTATCGGTCAGGTGTTCTACAGCCTTTCAATTATGATGGCTATTATGTTTGCCTACGGTTCATACCTGCCCGATGATGCAAACGTGGCTGTTGACTGCACAATCATCGCATTCTCAGATATGGCTGTAAGTATTCTTTCGGGTATCGTAATGTTCACTACAATGGGCGGTACAGGTATGCTTGACAAGATTACTGCAAGCGGTATTTCCACTGCGTTTATCGTTTATCCGCAGGCTATCGTAAACCTTACCGGCATCGGTTGGGTGAACGCAATCTTCGGAGCGATATTCTACCTTATGCTCATCACTCTTGCAATTGACTCTGCATTCTCGATTGTTGAGGGTATCTCGGCTTCTGTTGCCGACAAATTCCACCTCAACCCAAAGACGGTTACAATTGCAGTCTGCGGAATCTGCGGCGTCATTTCAATTCTTTTTGTTACACAGGCCGGTCTTGCTTGGCTCGACATCGTTGACGCATGGACAAATCAGATTAACCTTATTGTTATCGGTATTCTTGAGTGTGTTGCAATCGGCTGGTGCTTCAACCTGCGCAAGGTGCTTAATGAGGTCAACCGCAACACTAAGAAGTTCAAGATACCGTATTGGTGGTTTGCAGCGTCAATCAAGGTAGTTGCACCCATTCTGCTTGCAGGACTCTTTATCTGGAATATGGTTACGCTGTTCGTGTTCCAGGGCGGAACATACAACCCCGATTATCCTATCTGGGCACAGGTTGCCGCAGGCTGGGTAGTTTCGGGACTCGTATTCATCAGCGGATTTATAGCAAAGATTGTTATTAAGAAGATGAAGAAAAAAGGCTACGTCGAGGACGAAGTAAGCTTTGACTAAATTATAAAATTCGGGACATCGCATTAAGCGGTGTCCCTTTTTCAATTGATATTTTCCTCTATAGCCGTAGGGACACGGCGTGCTGTGTCCGCAGTGGCAATCAAGTTGTATTGATTAAACCGTAGTTATAGAGGAAAATAAACCTTTCCGTAGGGGACGGCATCCCTGACGTCCCTATGTATAAATTGCATTACAATTTATACGTTCAGAATACGCCGTTACATTAAAAAACGGTAAATGAAACTGCTTTTTATTGCAATTTCATTTACCGTCTTAATTTGTTAATTGTACATTGTTAATTGTCAATTATTTTCGTTGCGTTTGTAAAATTCGAAATCCTTATGCACCCTGTTGTGCATTCTCTTGCGCAAACGCCGAAGTCCTCGCACTCGGGACATTTTGAATAGTCGATAACGGCGAGGTTATCTTGAACCTTAATCGCACCTGTCGAGCAGACCTTTTCGCACTTCTTACAGCCGATACAGCCGTTTTTGCAAGCCTTGCGGGTGATACCGCCCTTGTCCTTGTTACTGCACGTCACGACAACTCTTTCAACGTCAGCCATAAGCGAAATAAGGTGGTTCGGGCAGGCTTTAACGCAAAGACCACAGCCAACGCAACGCCTTGAATCAATATGCGCAATGCCGTTGTTTATGCAGATTGCGTCATTCGGACATACCTTTGCACAGTCGCCGAGTCCCATACAGCCGTATGGACATTCGCCCTTTGAACCGAAAATCAGTTTTGCAGCGGCACAGCTTTCTATTCCGTCATACTCTACCTTGTCTTGCGTGTAGTTGCAGTCGCCTGCACAGTGCACAACGGCAACCTGTTCAACAACGTCCTCAAACTCAACGCCGAGGATCTCACTCAGTTTCCTTGAAACCGAGTCGCCGCCCGGCACGCAGAGGTTGGTAGCCGTAACCTCGTTTTCGGCAAGTGCCTTTGCGTAGCCGTCACAGCCTGCAAAGCCGCAGGCTCCGCAGTTTGCACCCGGCAGGCACTCACGGATTTCGGGGATTTTTTCATTTTCCTTGACAGCCATAATTTTTGATGCGACTGCAAGCACCACAGCGCAGATTGCGCCGATAATCACAACGGGGATAACCGCAGTTAAAATCTCATTCATAGCGCACCTCCGTTATGCAAACAGGTTTTCGACAACGCCCGAAAAGCCGAGGAAGGACAGCGAGGTGATCGAAGCCGCTACAAGCGTTATGGGCAGTCCCTGAAACGCCTTTGGAATGTCGGCACCCTCAAGCTTTGAGCGAACGCCCGAGAACATTACCATTGCAAGGAAGAATCCAAGTCCGCTTCCGAGCGAATTTACCATTGCTTCTGCAAATGTGTAGCCCTCGTCAATGTTGAGAATTGTAACGCCGAGTACGGCGCAGTTTGTTGTAATCAGCGGAAGATACACGCCCAGCGATTTGTGGAGCGAGGGAATGTACTTTTTGAGTACAATTTCAACAAGCTGAACGAGCGAGGCGATTACGAGAATAAAGACGATTGTTTGAAGATAGCCGAGGTTATTCGGGTCGAGCAGATATGTCTGTATCGGCCACGTAACAGCCGTTGCGATGAGCATTACGAAGATTACCGCAAGGCTCATTCCCGTTGCCTGATTCAGCTTTTTGGAAACGCCGAGGAACGGACATATTCCCAAAAAGCGTGACAGCACATAGTTGTTGATGAAAACGGCGGAGAGCATAATTATAATGAATTTTGTCATTTTGCTTCCTCCTTTTCACCGCAGGCGGCTTTGTTGCAGACCTCTGCTGACGGACAGCCTGCACAGCCAAAGCTCTTTTTGGCGTTCTTGCCGCCGGAAATTTTATTTACAATTGCAATTAAAATACCGAATACAAGGAATCCGCCGGGAGCCATTGTCATAATTGAAATGTTGTTGTCGGCAAGAATCGGAATTTCAATTCCGAGCCA
>CAZNUF010000061.1:0-6915 GCA_964576125.1 uncultured Ruminococcus sp.
AACTTTTCGACAAAATTTGTACGAGTTATTTATTGTTATTCACCAAGGAATTAA
The DNA here is from genome assembly GCA_964576125.1 of uncultured Ruminococcus sp. Taxonomy (GTDB): domain Bacteria; phylum Bacillota; class Clostridia; order Oscillospirales; family Acutalibacteraceae; genus Ruminococcoides. The sequence goes on from CAZNUF010000061.1 coordinate 55, forward strand.
GAAATTAGTAATTTTCACATAGTAATACATAAAGGCTTTTCAGATAGAATACTATATAGGAAAAATTGCCTTTCTTTTTTGCATAATTATGGAAATATTTATTATTTATAAATGATATTAAAATACCCCTGCGCCGTCAGCAACAGGGTAAACTTTTCCGTATAAGAAAAAATACCGGAAAATCTATCCATTATAAAAACAAGAAAAATTCCATAAAATACCTTGTCTTAAAATTGAAATTCCGCTATTATTTTCAGTATAAAAAATATGCTAAAACAAACAATATTAGAGCAACTTATGCAACGCCGCAAATGCTTTTGCGGACAAAATAAAAAAAGGTTTGAATTTTAGTTTCAGATAAAGGGAGATTTATGATATGAAGGCTACAGGCATTGTAAGGAGAATTGATGATTTGGGCAGAGTAGTTATTCCTAAGGAAATACGCAGAACTTTGCGTATTCGTGAGGGCGACCCGTTGGAAATATACACTGCAACGGACGGAGAGGTGATTTTTAAAAAATACTCACCGGTTGGCGAGCTTTCTGAGTTTGCAGGGCAATATGCAGACGTAATTTCTCGGATAAGCTCACTGCCGACGCTCATTTGTGACAAGGATCACGTTATTGCGGCTGCCGGAGTTTCAAAACGTGAATTTCTTGAACGCAGAGTTAGTACTGTTCTTGAAAATTATATGGAAAGCAGAAAAAGCTATGCGGCAACTCAACAAAACGCCGGTGACATTCAGCCAATTGAAGGTATCGAACACCCTGCGTCGGTTATTTATCCTATAATTGCTTCCGGAGATGTTACAGGGGCAGTTGTGATGCTTTCAAGCGAAAGCATAAAGGTTCCTTCAGGTGCAGAAATTAAGCTTGCACAGTCGGCAGCTGCTTTTTTAGGAAAACAAATGGAAGAATAATTAAAGAAAACAGACAAAATCATCATTACTATTATGCGTAAAAAAACAACGGCACTCCAAAACGGAGTGCCGTTGCTATTTGCAAGATAAGTTAATTACTTAAGATAGTCTGAAGAACCGCCGATTGCACCGTTGATGCCTGTGAAGCCTGAAGCGCAGCATACGTATACTCTCATATTAGCCTTACCAATTGTAGGAACTGTGAGTGTACCGTTTGTTACGTTCTGAACATCACCTGTAACTGCATCAATATATGTGCCGTTGGGGATATTCTTGAATGTTGCACCGCTTGAAACTGTTACAAGTGCAAGGCTGTCAACACCCTCATCTTTGTTTGTGTAACGACGGATGTAAGACATATTGCCGCCTGATACATAGTTGCTGGAAGCTGTGTACTGACCTTTCTGAAGTGCAGGAATTGCACGACGGATAGCATTAACCTTTGAGAGGTGCTTTGAAAGAGGACTTGCAAGAGTATCTGCAACTGTACCGGAAGCTGTGTATTCGCTAAAGTCTGTAGCAGTTACATTACCTTCAAGGTAGTCACCATAATATGCACGACCTGAATTTTCAAGTGAAATTAATGTACCCTTATCAATAAGCTCGCCCTTCTTGAATTCTACCTCAGAACCGTAGTAAACGCAAGGAATACCACGGAATGTAAACATAAGGTCAAGGTTTTCAGCCCAAGTCTGTGTACCGCCTTCGAAACGTGTAAATTCGTTAGGTCCCTCGGGAGCATAGTCGTGAGAGTCAACATACATTACATTGTATGTTGCGTCATTGTAAAACTGGTCATTACCCTTTGCAAAGCCATAAGCACTTTTTGCATCACCAAACATTCTGTGCATCTGGAAGTCAATAGCTTCCATACCTGATGCCATAGATCTGTCAGGAGTATGATACTCAATACCCTTAAGGAATGCATTATCAGACTGAGGCATAATGGAATTGTGATCCTGCTCGAAGTAGTCTTCCTCAAGGTAATGATCGAAAACAAGGTTCATATTGTGGTTGATGTCTTCTTTAGAAGTTCCCCAGCTCCACTGGTCAGCCCACTTGCTGTTGGACTCTTTCCAAGTATAGTAAGGAGTAGACTCTTCTGCATGTCCTCTGTACCAAATCTGTGTATAACGAGTGCAGATTTCACCGAACATAAGGAAGTTTGACTTGCCAGCTGCTTTAGCATTGTCAAGGAACTGCTGGTTAAACATAAGGTTAAGAGAAAGTCTTGGAATGTGACGTACTGTATCTACACGGAAGCCGTCAACACCCATTTCAATGTACTTTGAGTAAGAATCTACTACATATTCAGCAACTGCGGGGTTCTCTGTGTTAAGGTCAACGCAGTCGCCGGCAATCTGGCTGAATTTTGTTGTCCAGTCATCGTAGTTAGGACTCTGGAAATAACCTGAATGATAGTAGTTATTGGGGTTGTAAATATCGCTGTCCGAAATCTTAGTCATCTCATAGTCTTTAGCCGCAGGCTGACTACCTGTACTGTTACCGATGTTACCATCATATTCAACATTCTTCATAAGATTAAGTCTCTGCTTGTACTGTATACCAGGTTTCTGTGCCCAATAAGCATCACCAGAGCTGAGTCCGTAAGAATCGAGAAGATAATCTGTCGGAATCATTTCCTTCTCGATCTTACCTGTTTTTGTAATATCGGAATTGAACATTGCATCATAATCCTTTGTAAACAAAGGACTGAAGAAGGATTCACCGAAGTTACCTGTATGCTGCCAAACAACATCCTGGATAATCTTCATACCTTTTTCATGCGCTGCATGGATAAGGTCTTCATAGGTGAAATCATCGCTTTCATAACGGCGGTCAACTGTGCTGAAATCCATAGCGTGATAGCCGTGATAGTCGTAACCCGAAGCGTTTGTTACAACCGGAGTAACCCAAATTGCAGAGAAGCCGAGAGCCTTGATATAGTCGAGCTTGTCGGCAAGACCTTTGAAGTCACCACGCCAAGCGGGGTCGCTGTCGGGGTTATTTGCTGTACCGTCGTCCCAGCAGTGAACGTTGTTGCCTGTATCACCGTCATAGAAACGAGTTGTCATAACAAAGTAGATAGTTTCTTCACGCATATCTACGTCTTCAATCGGGTCGGTCTGGTCAGGATTGTATTTTGACCATTTTCCGTTGTAACACCACCATTCATTAGCAGAAGTGAGCTTCTGTTCCTTTGAATACTGGTTACCCTTTGCGTCAGTTACAATAGCGTTTACCTTTGTAACATTGGGAACGTAGTAATTAAACCAACCGTTTGCGCTTGTCATCTTCTCACCGGGATAAGACTTTGACATTGCGCTGTTTGTCGGAAGTGAGTTCCATAAATAGATATATGGCTGTGTTAAATCCTTGTGTCTTACGTGAATTGTAATTCCCTTAGCTTCAGAAGCGTCTGCCGCAACTTCATTTGTATCTGAAGTTTCGGCACCGCTTACTGTGAAAATTCCTGCGGAAACTACTAACATAAGAACAAGAACAAGAGCACATAGCTTTTTAATTCCTGTCATAATAATCTCCCTGTTTTATAAAATTATAAATGCTTTATAATTAATTTGTAAGCATTGACTGAATTGTTGTAGCATCCTTAACAGAAATTCTGCCGTCACCGTCAATGTCACCAACTGCGAGGTTTATCGAACTGTATTCAGGGAATTCTGCCAGATGTTTCTGGATGTATGTTGCATCCTTTACTGTGAGTGAACCGTCGCCGTCAACGTCGCCTAAAACTACGGGCGCTGTTGTTGTGGGAACAGGAGCCGTTGTTGTAGGAACAGGTGCTGTTGTTGTAGGAACAGGTGCTGTTGTTGTAGGAACAGGAGCCGTTGTTGTAGGAACAGGAGCCGTTGTTGCAGGAACGGGAGCTGTTGTAGGAACTGTTACATCACTGTTTGTAGCTGTGTACTTATAAGTCTTGTTTATAGTTGTGTTGTCAGAACCCTGAACGTAAACATTAACTGTATATTCGCCGAGCATTGTGGGTGTGAAAGAATATGTGCTGTTGAGTGTGTAATAAGGAATATTCTTAACACCGTTAGGATCGGTTACAATATACTTGTAGAAGAGAAGGTTTGTACCTGTCTTACCACCGCCTGCTTTTACAGAAACGGTTGCAGGTTTATTAACCTTGATTAAGTTGTTGTTTGCAGGGAATACACTCTTGATGATAGGCTTAACAAGAGCTGAGTCGTCATCAACCTTAACAGTTGTTGTACGGCTGTTTTCGTTGCCCTCTGTATCCTTGAAATCAAAAGTGATTGTGTATGTGCCTGCTGTCTGGGGAGTCCATACAACTGAGTTTGCGCTGCTGAAATCAGAAATAACAGAAGTGCCGCCGTTTTCATTTGTTACAGAGAACTTGTAGCTTACTGCTGCGCCGTTTCTGTTCTGTGCGTCAGCAGAAAGTGTTACGTCTGTATCAATGTAAACGCCTGTAGCAGGGTCAGCTGTGTAAGACTTAACCTGAAGGTCACTTAAATCGTAAACAGACCATTCGCCTGTTTTGTTGTTGTAAATATGACCGTCCTTTACTGTGAGGTTACCGGTCTGAGATTGATTACTGCCTACACTAAAAATACAGTTAGCAAAAGCTGTTGACGAAGTGTACATATAAACATCGTCGCCGATGCTTGTCATTGCTTCGCCGGGCCAAGCATGATTGTTACCTGCACCATCAGTCCACATATAGCAGTAAGCAGCTGACCAGCCAGCCTCGTTCTTGAGGTAAACTGTTACGCCGTCGCCGCTTGAAGTGGGAGCCTGTGTAGCAGTTGTTGCTGTAGTAGCAGTTGTTGCTGTTGTTGCGCTTGTGGGAGCATCAACATAAGTTGACCATTTACCTGCTGACAAATCATAGATTTTGCCGTTGCCTGCATAATTGATAGTGCCGGTCTGACCGGCTCCGTTGTTGCCATTGGTGAAGATGATCTTATCAAATTCGCCTGTAACGTTGTACGAATATACGTCGCCTTCAACCTTTGTCATCTCAACACCGGGCCAAGCATGGTTGTTGCCTATGCCATCTCCCCACATATAGGCATAAACCTTGGTCCAACCGTTATTGAGCTTACAATAAACAGTATCTCCGGATGCCGCAAAGGCACCAACAGTACCGGCACAAACTGCCGAAACTGCAAGTATTAAGCAGAGAATAAGACTTAATACTTTATGTTGTTTTCTTACCATAATGATTTTCCTCCATATTCATTAAGTATGGTTGTCCGTGTGAAGTCACTCAACACTACTCCACAATTACAACATAATTTTACAATAGTTAAAGATTTATTAATTTCTTTTTTAGAAAATAATTCCATTTTTAGCTTACAAAAAAACAAGCTTTTATTTGTGCAGTTTTTACAATTGTTATAGCAAAAGATAGAAAATGATAAACAAATGTAAAACGCAGAACAAAAATTTGTAATTTTGATTTGCGTTTTTGTGTTAATTTTCAGCGATCAATTCAATTTTTATATTTTCATAAATTGTCTTTTATATAATATCATCTATGACTTTTCAGATTTAATTTTGTCCCAGTAGGCTTTGAATGCTTGTTCATTTTTGTTATCACCGTAGCGGTAATAAACCCTGTTTCTGATTTCATCAGGCAAATACTGCTGTTTAACATAGTGGTTTTCATAATCGTGCGGATAAAGATAGAACTGACCTTTATTCTGATTATCCTCACCGTCGTAATGCATATTCTGCAACTGTCTTGGAACAGCTCCGGTTTTGCCATTCTTAACGTCCTGCATTGCAAGGTTTATGCCCATATAAGCAGAGTTTGACTTTGGCGCATTGCACACCATTACAACGGCGTCTGCAAGGGGGATTCTTGCCTCGGGAAGTCCGACGTCACGAGCAATGTCAACGCAGGATTTTACAATCGGAATAAGCTGTGGATAAGCCACTCCTACGTCCTCACAGGCACACACCATAAGTCTGCGGCAGGCACTAATCAAGTCGCCTGCTTCAAGCAGTCTTGCAAGGTAGTGCAGAGCGGCGTTGGTATCACTGCCACGCATACTTTTCTGATAAGCCGAAACAATATCGTAATGCTCGTCGCCGTCTTTGTCGTAACGAAGTGCGCTTTTCTGCACAAGCTGTTCAACAATTTCAAGCGTGACCTTTCGGGTTTCGCCTTCGACATCAGCCGAAATAACGGAAAGCTCAAGCGCATTCATCGCCTTGCGAACATCTCCGCCGCAGCCTGAGGCAATTTTTTCGGCACATTCGGCAGGCAAATCAATCTTTATCCCCTGCTCCTGTTCCAGAAGCTCTGCGGCACGATAGACCGCCCTTACCACCTCGTCGGACGGAACGGACTTGAATTCAAACACGGTTGAACGGCTCAGAATTGCGTTATACACATAGAAATACGGATTCTCCGTTGTGGAGGCAATCAGAGTAATACTGCCGTTTTCAATGTATTCAAGCAGCGTCTGCTGTTGTTTCTTATTGAAATACTGAATCTCGTCAAGATATAGCAAAATTCCGTTTATGCCCGAAAATGTATTTATCTCCGAAACAATATCTTTTATATCCGCTGTTGAGGCTGTTGTGCCGTTTAGCTTTTTGAGAGTTTTGTTCGTCTTGTTGGCAATGTAGGTTGCAAGGGTTGTTTTGCCTACGCCCGACGGACCGTAAAAAATAAGATTCGGTATTTCTCCACTCTCGATTATTCTGCGAAGCGGCTTGTTCGGAGCAAGCAGATGCTTCTGCCCGACAATATCGTCAAGCGACTGCGGACGAAAACGGTCGGCAAGAGGTTTTTTCATTTGAAAGCCTCCTTTCATTATATATGTAAAAACTTCGGGAACGACAGACTGCCGTTCCCTGAATAGTTAATTGTTACAAAAGTAAAGAAAAATCGGTTGCGTTTGATAATAACTTCGGACACGGCACGCCGTGTCCCTACGAAA
>CAZNUF010000062.1:0-4228 GCA_964576125.1 uncultured Ruminococcus sp.
TTTTTATTGTCAATATTATAGTCCTCAAAATTTGCTTTGTCAATACTTTTTTCGACTTGCTTTTATATTTTTTACATAAACGATAATTTAGCCGAGTGCCTCGGCGGGCAAATCGAGTGGAAAAGTCAGTTTGTTTGGAAAAAATTGTAGCCCGAATTTTAAGTTGATATATAGGTTACGTTTATTTTTAATGTGTAGGGAACAACCCCTGTGTTGTTCCTACATAAGTTAGATGAACGACAGTTAGGAACGACACAGGGGTCGTTCCCTACGATTATAGAGGAAACGTCACCAATATATCAAAATTTGTTCAGCAAATAAACTTATCCAAACAACACAAAGTATTATAAATTCGGAGCGTAGCGACCATTAATTACGCATTCCGAATTCCGCATTCCTAATTGAACTAAATTATCGTTTAATTGCAAAAACCGCAGAAGCAAGTTTAAGTTACCTGCCTCTGCGGTTAATTATTTCATATTAATTCCGATTAAAAAATCAGTTTGCATCGTCAAAGCTTGCGAGCTTTTCAAGATGAGCGTACTTCTGTTCAGCTACCTTTTCAGCCTGTGTAAAGAGCTCTTCTGCTCTCTCGGGGAATGAACGGGTAAGTGAGTTGTAACGAACTTCGCCCATGATGAAGTCACGGTAAGAAGCAGAAGGAGCCTTGCCGTCGAGCATAAACGGATTCTTTCCTTCGTCAGCAAGACGGGGATCGAAACGGAAGATGTTCCAGTAACCTGCCTCAACTGCCTTCTTCTCTTCGAGCTGTGCAATGCCCATACCGCCCTTGATACCGTGGTTGATACAGGGAGCATAGCAGATGATGAGTGAAGGTCCGTTGTAGCTTTCAGCCTCTACCATAGCCTTGAGCACCTGATTGTTGTCAGCACCCATAGCGCACTGTGCAACATATACATAGCCGTAGCTCATTGCAATTGCTGCGAGGTCTTTCTTCTTAACAGCCTTACCTGCTGCTGCGAACTGTGCAACAGAGCCGACAGGAGTAGCCTTTGAAGCCTGACCGCCTGTGTTGGAGTAAACCTCTGTATCGAATACGAGGATGTTTACGTTCTCGCCTGATGCGATAACGTGGTCAAGACCGCCGAAGCCGATGTCGTAAGCCCAGCCGTCGCCGCCGAAGATCCACATTGACTTCTTAGCAAGCTCGTCCTTGTCAACAAGAGTCTTCTTAACAAGCTCGCCAACTTTAGCGTCCTCTGTGTTCTTCTCAAGCTCTGCGATAAGAACGTCTGTAGCCGCACGGCTTGCGGTTGAGTCTGTTACTGTGTCAAGGTAGTTCTGACAAGCTGTCTTGAGGTCAGCGCTGTCAGTATCCTTCTGGATATTTTCAACATATTCAATAAGTCTGTTTCGGATAGCCTTCTGACCGAGAGCCATACCAAGACCGAACTCTGCGTTATCCTCGAACAGTGAGTTCTGCCAAGCAGGACCGTAGCCCTTCTTGTTCTTTGTGTAAGGTGTTGCAGGAGCAGATGCACCCCAGATTGATGAACAGCCTGTTGCGTTAGCGATGAACATTCTGTCACCGAAGAGCTGTGTAACGAGCTTTGCGTAAGGTGTTTCACCACAGCCTGCGCAAGCGCCTGAAAACTCGAGGAGAGGCTGTTTGAACTGACTGCCCTTAACTGTTGAGAACTTGAACTTCTCGGCAACCTCGGGCTTCTCGTCTATTGTGAGAGCGTAGTCGAAGATAGCCTGCTTTGAACGCTGTGAGTCGATAGGCTTCATTGTGAGAGCCTTTTCGCCCTTCTTGCCCGGACATACGTTAGCGCAAGCGCCGCAGCCTGTACAGTCAAGAGTTGAAACAGTCATAACGAACTTTAAGTCCTTAAGACCAATCATAGGAATTGCCTGTGTGCCTTCGGGAGCAGCGGCAACCTCTGCGTCAGTCATAGGAACGGGACGGATAACAGCGTGAGGACAAACGATTGAACATTTGTTACACTGGATACAATTCTCGGAGTTCCACTCGGGAACGTCAACAGCGATACCTCTCTTTTCGAAAGCGGAAGAGCCGTTGGGAGCTGTACCGTCAACGTGATCCATAAATGCTGAAACGGGGAGCTTGTTACCCTTGTAGGAGTTAACAGGCTTTAAGATGCCGTTTACGTACTCAACGAGTGCGCCCTGACCTTCAACCTTATCTGCAACAGCGTCATCTGTGCAGTTAGCCCAGTCAGCAGGAATTTCAACCTTCTTGAGGTCTTCCATACCACGGTCGATAGCGGCGTAGTTCATATCTACGACAGCCTGACCTTTCTTCATATATGATTTCTTTGCGGCAGCCTTCATAAGCTCTTTTGCCTTTTCAGCAGGGATAATGTCTGCAATCTTGAAGAATGCGGACTGAAGAACTGTGTTGATTCTGCCGCCGAGACCGATTTCCTTACCAATCTTGATACCGTCGATTGTGTAGAAGTTGATGTGTCTTTCAGCAAGGATTCTCTTCATCTTGCCGGGAAGTCTTTCGGAAAGCTCCTCAACGTCCCACGGACAGTTAAGAAGGAATGAGCCGCCTTCCTTGAGGTCGTCAACAATGTCGTACTTGTCAACGTATGAGGGGTTATGGCAGGCTACGAAGTCAGCCTTTGAAATGTAGTAGGTTGACTTGATGGGTGTATCACCGAAACGAAGGTGAGAAACTGTAAGACCGCCTGACTTCTTTGAGTCATATGCAAAGTAGCCCTGTGCGTACATATCTGTGTTGTCGCCGATGATTTTGATTGAGTTCTTGTTAGCACCGACAGTACCGTCAGCACCGAGACCCCAGAACTTACAGCTGTGTGTACCCTTGGGAGTTGTGTCGGGATTCTCAACAATCGGGAGTGAGAGGTTTGTAACGTCGTCAACGATACCGATTGTAAATCTTTTCTTGGGAGCTTCGCTTTCAGCGTTTCTGTAAACAGCGATGATGTCGCCGGGTGTTGTATCCTTTGAACCGAGGCCGTATCTGCCTGTGAATACCTTTACGTTTGCAAAGTCAGAGCCGTTGATAGCGGCAAGAACGTCAAGATAAAGAGGCTCGCCGATTGAACCGGGCTCCTTTGTTCTGTCGAGAACAGAGATTGTCTTAACAGTCTTGGGAAGCTCGCTGAGCATATAGTCGGCAACGAAAGGTCTGTAAAGACGAACCTTAAGAAGACCAACTTTTTCGCCTGCGGCGTTGAGGTAGTCGACAACCTCTTCAATACAGTCGCAGACTGAACCCATAGCAACGATAACGTGCTCTGCGTCCTCTGCACCGTAGTAGTTGAAGGGCTTGTAGTCAGTGCCGATTTTAGCGTTGACCTTGTTCATATATTCAACTACAACCTCGGGAACAGCGTCGTAGTACTTGTTACAAGCTTCTCTTGCCTGGAAGAAGATGTCGTCGTTCTGAGCAGTACCTCTTGTTACGGGGTGCTCGGGGTTAAGTGAACGGCGGCGGAACTCTTCAACAGCGTCCCAGTCGAGCATATCGGCAAGGTCTGCATAATCCCACTCTTCAATCTTCTGAATTTCATGAGAAGTTCTGAAGCCGTCAAAGAAGTGGAGGAAAGGAACTCTGCCCTTGATAGCTGCAAGGTGAGCAACTGCTGCAAGGTCCATACATTCCTGGGGGTTGTTTGAGCAGAGCATTGCGTAACCTGTCTGACGACAAGCGTAAATATCGGAGTGGTCACCGAAAATTGAAAGAGCGTGGCTTGTGAGCGCACGAGCCGAAACGTGGATTACGCCGGGGAGAAGCTCACCTGCCATCTTGTACATATTAGGAATCATAAGGAGCAAGCCCTGTGATGCTGTGTAAGTAGTTGTCAGAGCGCCTGCTGCGAGTGAGCCGTGAACAGCACCTGAAGCACCGCCCTCGGACTGCATTTCTGTTACCTGAACTTCTCTTCCGAAAAGGTTCTTAACGCCCTGTGCCGAGAACTTGTCGGTAAGGTCAGCCATTACGGAAGAAGGTGTGATAGGATAGATAGCAGCAACGTCTGTAAACGCATAGGAAACGTGAGCAACAGCGCTGTTACCATCCATGGTTTTCATTTTTCTTGCCATTGGAATTGTCCTCCTTTAATAATCAGCGGAAAACCCTATAATTTTACCGCAGAAATTGTTAATACACAAGTATAAACAAATATATACTGTATCACCCTTGATTTTATCACTAAAATCACTATTTGTAAAGCCTTTTCGACATTTTAGTTCGAGAATATAAGACGGATTT
>CAZNUF010000062.1:4328-6802 GCA_964576125.1 uncultured Ruminococcus sp.
ATATAAGCTATACTAATTATATATAAATTCAATCAAACAGGGAGGCAGCTATGAAAAGAAACGATTACATCACATGGGACGAATATTTTATGGGCGTTGCACTGCTCGCCGCAAAACGGAGTAAGGACCCCAACACTCAGGTGGGAGCCTGCATAGTTGACTCAAACAATATCATTCTGTCAACGGGCTACAACGGCTTTCCCTACGGCTGTTCCGACGACGATTTTCCGTGGGAGCGTGAGGGCGAGGACACAAAGTACAACTATGTTGTTCACGCCGAGCTTAACGCAATTCTGAATGCAAGGGGCAAGGATTTGAAGGGCGCAAAGCTGTACGTTGATTTGTTCCCCTGCAACGAGTGTGCAAAGGCTATTATCCAGTCGGGAATCGGCGAGGTTGTTTACCTCTACGACAAGTATGCCGACTCAAAGGAAACGCTTGCCTCAAAGCGTATGCTTGCCTCTGCAAATATAAAGTGCAGAAAATTCAAGTCCGAAAAAAACGAAATTGTGCTCGATTTTGACAGATAAACAGAATATTAAACAACAAAAACGCTATGATACCCAACAGTGTCATAGCGTTTTATCGTGGCGAAAATCACACTTCACTTCTTATTCAGCCGGTGAAAAATCATCCTTGCCAACTCCGCAGAGAGGGCATACAAAATCATCGGGTAAATCCTCAAACTTTGTACCGGGTGCAATTCCGTTATCGGGATCGCCGACAGCCTCGTCATATTCCCAGCCGCATACGCCGCATACGTATTTCATACAAGCACCTCCTTTTTGTGTTTTTATTATATATTATTATATCAGATATGGAATGATATACAAGCACTTGACATAATATTTTTGCTGTGATAGACTAAATTTACTGCCACCGGGTAGGAAGCGTTACGCATTCGTGTACATATCGTTAGGTCTTTGAAGATATGTACGTCGGGTGCTTATTTTTTTGGAGGTATAAAATGGGATACATAAAAAAACTTTTTACAAGCCTTTCAGTATTTGAACTTTGCCTCTGGCTGTTCTCAATCATTACCGTGACAGCCTCGTTCCTGATTGCAGGAAATTTCAATCCGCTCACCCTCATATCATCTCTCATAGGTGTTACGTCGTTGATTTTTATTGCAAAAGGCTATGTAATCGGTCAGGTGCTGATGATAGTATTCGGATTGCTTTACTCGATTATTTCACTGCAATACTGCTACTACGGCGAGATGATTACATACCTCGGAATGACTGCGCCGATTGCGCTTATGTCGGCAATTAGCTGGTACAGGAATCCGTACAAAAACAGCCCGGAGGTAACCGTCAGCAGTCTGAATGCCCTGCATAGAATTTTGCTTGTTGTGCTGACAATAATCGTAACGATTGTGTTTTATTTTATTCTCAAGGCGTTTAATACTCCAAATCTTTTTTCGAGTACCTTATCGATTGCAACAAGCTTTTCGGCGTCATATTTAGCGCTTATGCGCAGTCCTGTGTACGCTGTTGCATACGCCGTAAACGACCTTGTGCTGATTGTCCTGTGGATTCTCGCATCAATGGAAAATACTTCGTATATCCCCGTGATTATGTGCTTTGCGATATTTTTCATAAACGACCTTTACGGCTTTGTAAGCTGGCAGAAAATGAAAAAACGTCAGAGCTCCGATATTTAATCTTTTTCTATTCTTCCCTTTTCAACATTCGGCGAAATGAAATTGTTGAATGAGTACTCCCAGAGCGTTTTTGAACCGTCAGCTGTATTTTTGTTCCTTTCAAGAATCTGACTGAGTTTCACTTTGTTTTTCGCCCACCTTTTGCCGTCTGTAGAGTTGTTGAGCATAGCAGGCTGTACGTTGTCCATTGTGTGTGCAAACTCCGCTTCAGCGGTTTTGCCCTCCTCAAACTCCTCCCAGAGTGCTCTGAATTTTTTGCCTTGGTCATCGGGCAGAAGTCCGAAAAGTCGGTCAGCCGCTTTCAGCTCACGCTCACGCTGTGACTTTTTGCCTTCATCGTCATAAGCGTAGGTGTCGCCTGCGTCGATTTCAACAATGTCGTGAATAAGAATCATCGAAATCGTTTTGAGCAAATCTATATCTTCATTTGCATATTCCCCCAGCAAAAGGCACATAATCGCCATATGCCATGCGTGTTCTGCGTCATTTTCAAAGGTTTCTCCGTCGCTTTTCAACGTGTCCCTCTGAATAAACTTCTCTTTGTCGGCTTCAAGCAAAAATTCAAACTGTTTGTTAATACGACTTTTTTCCATAAAATATTTTACCTCTTTTCGCTTTGATAATATTCTACCACCGAACAGAAAAATTGTAAATGTAAAGTTTTCAGGATTAATGCCGTAAATATTGAATTATTCCGATTTTTGTGATATATTAAATTATGAACGGTATTCACAACGTGAAGCTGTATCAGATGAGATGTTATCGCTGTAGTATTGAATCGAGGTGATAGCATGAATATTGGAATTATCGG
>CAZNUF010000063.1:0-6789 GCA_964576125.1 uncultured Ruminococcus sp.
ATCAGCACCCTCAATGCAGTTATTGTTTGCCGTAGAACTCGTCGAGCATATCGTCTTTGATACGTTTTAGCTCACTTCTCGGGAGAATCTGCAACAGCTTCCAGCCGATGTCGAGCGTTTCCTCAATCGATCGGTTGTTATCATAGCCCTGCGATACGTATTCTCTTTCAAATGCCTCGGCAAATTCAGCGTACTTCTTATCCATATCGGTAAGAGCCGCCTCGCCGAGAATTACCATAAGCTCTCTTGCATCCTTACCTCTTGCGTATGCGGCAAAGAGCTGGTTCATAGTAGCCGCATGGTCTTTTCTTGTACGCTCGGGGCCGATACCCTTGTCCTTAAGACGTGAAAGCGAGGGGAGAACGTCAATCGGCGGAGTTACGCCCTTGCGGTAAAGCTCACGTGAAAGGATAATCTGACCCTCTGTGATGTAGCCTGTAAGGTCGGGAATCGGGTGAGTTTTGTCGTCCTCAGGCATTGTAAGAATAGGAATAAGCGTGATTGAACCGTCCTTTCCTTTCAGACGTCCTGCACGCTCATAAAGAGTTGCAAGGTCAGTGTACATATATCCGGGATAGCCACGTCTGCCGGGAACTTCCTTTCTTGCGGCGGAAACCTCTCGCAGAGCGTCGGCGTAGTTTGTAATGTCGGTCATAATAACTAGCACGTGCATACCAAGGTCAAATGCGAGGTACTCGGCGGCGGTAAGCGCCATTCTCGGAGTTGCGATACGCTCAATTGCAGGGTCGTTTGCAAGGTTTACAAACATAACCGTTCTGTCAATTGCGCCCGTTTCCTTAAAGGACTCAACAAAGTAGTTCGACTCCTCAAAGGTGATACCGATTGCGGCAAATACAACGGCGAACTGCTCGTTCTTGCCCCTAACAGCCGCCTGTCGTGCAATCTGTGCCGCAAGCTGTGAGTGGGGAAGACCCGAAGCCGAGAAGATAGGTAGCTTCTGACCTCTTACAAGCGTGTTAAGTCCGTCAATTGCGGAAATTCCTGTCTGAATAAACTCCTGCGGATAGTTTCTTGCCGCAGGATTCATCGGCGTGCCGTTAATGTCAAGTCGCTTTTCGGGAATCAGCGCAGGGCCGCCGTCAATCGGATTACCAAGACCGTCAAATACTCGTGAAAGCATATCGGGGGAAACGGGAAGCTCCATTGACCTGCCGAGAAAACGAACCTTTGAACCTGCAAGGTTGATACCTGCCGCAGACTCAAAAAGCTGAACAAGAGCGTTGCTGCCGTTTACTTCAAGCACCTTACAGCGGCGTGTTTCGCCGTTGGGAAGCTCGATTTCGCCGAGCTCATCATACTTTACGTCCTCGACGTCGCTAATCATCATAAGAGGGCCTGCGACCTCTCTTATTGTACGGTATTCCTTCGGCATCAGTCATCACTCCTTTTCAGTACATCTGCAATTTCACTTTCGAGCTGTGCTTCAATCTGCTCAAACTCGTCATTTATCTTATCTTCAGGCTCATACTTGAAACGTCCGATTCTTTCACGAACGGGAAGATTTACGAGCATTTCAATGTCAGCGCCCTTGTTAAGTCCGTCAAGAGCCTTGTCGTAGTAGCCTAAAATCGCACGCATCATAAGCACCTGCTTTTTCAGCGAGGTGTATGTGTCTGTCGGGTCAAAAGCGTTCTGGTGGAGGTAGTCCTCACGGATTGAACGTGCGGATTCAAGCTTGAGTCTGTCGGGAGCGGAAAGTGCGTCCATACCAACGAGGTTTACGATTTCCTGAAGCTCCGATTCGTCCTGTAACAGAGCCATAAGTCTGCCTCTTAGCTCCATAAAGTCGGGAGCGGCATTTTCCTTGTACCACTGAGCAAGCTGGTCTGTGTAGAGCGAATAGCTTGTCAGCCAGTTGATTGCAGGGAAGTGACGTTTGTACGCAAGGTTTGCGTCAAGTCCCCAGAATACCTTGACAATTCGCAGAGTAGCCTGTGAAACAGGCTCGGATATATCGCCGCCGGGAGGAGATACTGCGCCTATAACGGACAGCGCACCTTCGGTGTCCTCACTACCGTTTACGATAACCCGTCCTGCTCTTTCATAGAACTGTGCAAGACGGCTGCCGAGGTAAGCGGGATAACCCTCTTCACCGGGCATTTCTTCAAGACGACCCGACATTTCACGCAGAGCCTCTGCCCAGCGTGAGGTGGAGTCAGCCATAAGTGCAACAGTATAACCCATATCACGGAAGTATTCCGCAATAGTAATACCTGTGTAAATTGAAGCCTCACGAGCCGCAACAGGCATATCGGAGGTGTTTGCAATAAGCACTGTTCTTTCCATAAGTGAGTTGCCTGTTCTCGGGTCCTTAAGCTCGGGGAACTCGTTGAGAACGTCGGTCATTTCGTTTCCACGCTCACCGCAGCCGATGTAAACGATAATGTCTGCTGCCGCCCATTTTGCAAGCTGGTGCTGAACAACCGTTTTACCCGAGCCGAAAGGTCCCGGAACAGCGGCTACACCGCCCTTTGCAAGCGGAAAGAGTGTGTCAATCGGTCTTTGACCTGTTGTAAGAAGAATATCGGGAGAGAGCTTTCTCTTGTAAGGTCTGCCCACACGAACAGGCCATTTTGTAAGCATTTTAACTTCGGTTTTTTCCTTGCCGTTGTCGATTACGGCAATAACCTCGTCAATTGTAAAGTCGCCCTCGCTGATTTTTTCAACAGTACCCGCAACCTTGTTCGGAACGAGGATTTTGTGCAGAACAGCGTGAGTTTCCTTGACAGTGCCGAGCACATCGCCTGCAACAACCTTGTCACCCGACTTTACTTGCGGGGTAAAGTGCCACTTCTTGCTGTGGTCAAGCGAAGGAACGTCAACACCTCTTTTAAGGTTAGTTCCTGCGACCTTCATAATTTCGTTAAGAGGGCGCTGAATACCGTCGTAGATTGAACCGATAAGTCCCGGTCCAAGCTCCACCGAAAGCGGTGCGCCTGTTGATTCAACGGTTTCGCCGGGGCCGAGTCCCGAGGTTTCCTCATAAACCTGAATGGAGGCTTTGTCGCCGTGCATTTCGATTATTTCGCCGATAAGACGCTGACTGCTTACCCTGACAACGTCGAACATATTTGCATCACGCATTCCGTCTGCAATTACCAGAGGGCCTGCGACCTTTGTAATTATTCCTGTTTTCAAATTATACACCTCAATCGTTGAAGATAATATCGGAGCCGACAGCCTGTTCAACAAATGATGACAGACGTTTCAAGCCCGTACCCGTATTGCCCTTTACGCCGGGAACGGGAATAATAGCGGGAGTCAGCTTTTCTTCATAGCGGCTGCGCTCTTTTTCAACCGAATCAAACAGCTCCTCGGTAAGAAAAATAATTGCGTAATTGTCGCTGTCTGCAATATTGCGGAGAAGGTGCGGACAATCTTCGACGTTTTCGCAGGGATAGATGTCTATTCCGATTGCGCAAAAGCCCTTTATGCTCTCGCTGTCGCCGATTACGGCAATGTTTTTAGCCATAAATTTCACGCAGCCTTTCTCTGATTGTATCCGTACTTGTTTTGGTTCTTATGCCGCTTGCAATAATGTGGATAACCTTCTTTTCAGCCTCACAGCCGAGGTAATATCCGAGCAGCGGCTCTGCACCTTCACTTGCACGCTTGCAGCTTTCCTTTGCAGTATTAATCAGCCTGTTGTCAACAAACCTTTCAAATGCAGACGGAGATTTTTTGTATTCGCTTATTGCTTCACCGCAGCCGTATTCGCTGTATTTTGAAAGCTCGTCAACGAGTGAATCAATGCCCTTTAAGGCGGCTGAAATTACCGAGCTTTTTCTGAAATCGTCAACATCACACAATGCTTTGAGCAGATAATCCATACTCGTGCCTGTACGTGCACTGCGGAGAGCTATTTTTATGTTGCTGTAAAAAACATAGGTTTTAAAATAGGTTTTAAGAAACTGCGAACTGAAGCTTTCGGCAGATGAAATCATCTTTTCCATAAGCGCTCTGTCAACAAGAGCGTCGCTCATTCGAGCATCCCCTGTGTGGGCAAGCGTTTCGTAAGCCTCGTCAGCCGCTTTTGCAAGCCAGTCGGGAAGAAGTGAAAACTTCCTCTTTTCAACAGCCTCTTTAAGAGTTTCAACGCTGATTGTCAGAGGCGTTAAAATAAGCTCGCCGTAATCACGGTCAGCCATTGTGCCCTTTAAAACGACCTTGAGGTTGTGAACGTCGTTCTGATAGAAAAACGGATTGAAAATCTCAAAGTCGGGAGCAACGCTTTTAAGGTATTCCCACATAGCTTTTGTGTGGCTGTCGATTATTTCCTCAACCGTTTTGCCGTCGCCGTAGCCCTTGTCGGACAAAAGCCTTGCAAGCTCGTTTTCGTCCTTGCAGGCAAGCAGTCTGTCAATGTCGGCGTTTGTAAAAAGCGAGGTTTCCTTTGCACGTACGGAGCCTATGGAAAATTCATATGATAAAGCCATTGAATTCCTCCTTACTGTGCAAAAAGCTCACGGTTTATCAGGTCTTCGAGTTCGCCGCTTTTTTCGCTGATTATTGCGGCAAAGTCCATATTTTCTTCAATATCGCCGCATTTTAATATAAATCCGCCTGAAATATCAGCCGCAGTTTTGCTGATCTTTGCGTTCAGACTGATTTGTGAAAGCCTGTTTTCAAAGTCCTTTGGCAGACGTGAAATATCCTTTTCATTAAGCATAATTTCGCCTGACTTACCGCTTAACTTTGAAGCAAGCTTGTAGATTATTTCAAAATATTGCTTATCGTCAAGGCTTAAAAGATATTCAAGGATTTTTGACATTGTAATGTCAATTTCCCTGCGGCGCCTTTTGAGCAAGGCGTTTCTTACAGAAAGCTCTGCACTGCTTTTTGAGGAAGCGTTCATCTGCTTTACCCTGACTTCGGCCTTTTTAGCAATTTCGAGGGCTGCCTGTTCAGCCTGCGCTTTGCCGTCTTTAAGAATCTGCGAGCAGGTTTCTTCGGCTTTTGCGTTAATTGCTTTTATGTTTTCGTCGCAGTCTGACTTTATGCGGTCAAGAATTTTGTCGCCGCCGTTCATACAGACCCCACCTTTCTGTTCATAATTTTATCAGATGTCAAGTCCGGGAACGGAGATAACTACGAGAAGTGAAACGATGAAAGAAAGGAGAGCGTAGATTTCAACAAGAGTAACCGAAACCATCGCCTTTGAGAAGTTTCTGTCATCCTTTGCGCTCATTGCAATACCCGAAACAGCCGCCTTGCCCTGTGCAAAGCCTGAAACCATACCGCCGATACCGATTGCAAGAGATGCGCCGAGATAAGCAAGTCCCTGACCTGCGGTAGGCATTGCACCGCCGAGAACACCGCAGTTTACGAGAATAAGGAAGCCTACGATAAAGCCGTAAAGTC
Source organism: uncultured Ruminococcus sp. (assembly GCA_964576125.1). GTDB lineage: Bacteria > Bacillota > Clostridia > Oscillospirales > Acutalibacteraceae > Ruminococcoides. The sequence continues at coordinate 5,383 of CAZNUF010000063.1, forward strand.
CCTGTGTACCCGGAAGAAGTGTGAGTACGAGCATTTTACCGAATTTTGATGAGTCCTCGGAAAGAACTCCCATTGAAGCCTGTGCGGCACCGCCTACACCCTTTGCAGAACCGAAGCCTGCAAGAGCAGTTGCGATTGATGCGCCTAAAAGTGCAAAAAACATTCCATTCATTTTGTTTTTTCCTCCTGGATTTTAATATATTTACTTTTCAGCGAGAACGGCTCGAACTCCTGTCCGCCGCCCTCGTAGAATTTACTGAACATTTCAACGTACTGCAATCTCATTGTGTGAACGTATGAGCCGAGTGCGTTAAGACCGATGTTGATTGCGTGACCTATAAGCAGAATAACAACCATAATTATACAGCCAACCCAGCTTGTGCCGAACATTGTTGCAAGCATATTGAATACCTGCGCCATAACGCCGGTTGTAAGACCGAGAGCTAAAAGTCGGGAATAGCTCAGAAGGTCGCTGATGTAGCTTGTTATGTCATACAGTGACGAAAGTCCGCCTATGACCTTGCCAAAGCCTTTTTTGTGTCTGCCCTGCGTGAGCACAAGACCGACTGCACTCGCAATTGCGATTCCTGCGCCGATATAGAGAACAATAGGGGAGAGCATCATTCCGACTGCAAGAACTGCAAAGCCAACGAGCATAAGCATCCACAGACCTGTGTCAAAGAAAGCTCCGCCGTAGTCCTTCTGTTTAAGACAAACATAGAACTTGCATCCCATTCCGACAAGAATATGCACAAGACCGAATGCGATTGAAATTACCATAAGCGTAAGCGCATCCTTTTGCGGGTCGAGAGTCGGCCACGGCAGAATCTGTGCCATTGTCACGTCTGCACCTGTAAAGTGATTGTAGAGCACCGCAGGAGCGTCACCAAAGATACTGCCGAACACAAGTCCCCAGAAGAACGTGGAAACACCGCAGTACTGAAACAGCTTTAAGTTGTTTCGCATTTGCGTATCGGGCTTGAATATTTTTAACACAATTCCGATTACTATTACCATCAGCAGTCCGTAGCCAGCGTCCGAGAACATCATTCCGAAGAAGAAGTAGAAGAAGAACGCAAGCAGAGGCGTCGGGTCAATGTCGGCGTGCGACGGTGGAGAGTACATTTTTACGATTCCCTCGGCAGGCTTTGCAAACCTGTTGTTTTTCAGCTTTACGGGAGCATCATCGCCTGCTTCACCAAACTCGATGTGGCAAACAGCAACTCTGTTGCATAGCTTTTCGAGCTTGTCGCAGTCCTCCTCGGGAATGTAGCCGTAAATCACGAAAACGTGACGTGAGTGGTCAAGCTCGTTGATTACGTGATACTTGTCGGCTCTTATTCTGAAGTAGTCCTGCGTGTCGCAGATTTCTTTTCGCTTGTCTGCAAACGAGGCGATTTCTTCTTT